>NZ_JBYSZI010000071.1:0-28081 GCF_058787075.1 Cupriavidus sp. FW305-46 | reverse complement strand
CCCTTGCGCCGACGCATCGCCTGCATACTCTATGAGGGCGTGCTGCTGTTCGGCGTGCTGAGCGCCTCGACCGCTGCCTACCTGCTGGTGCAACCGCTGCTGCAGAAGCTTGGCGTGGACGGGCCGCTCGTGATCCAGGTGTGGAGCTTCCTGGTGATGGGCCTGTATTTCACCTGGTTCTGGCAACGCAACGGCCAGACCCTGGCCATGCAGACCTGGCGCATGCGCGTCGAGAACGCCGCCGGCGTGCCGCCGCGCTGGCCGCAAGCGGCGCTGCGCTACGTGCTGGCATGGCTGTGGCTGCCGCCATCGGCGGCAGTCGGCCATATGCTGGGGCTGGTCAAGGGGCCGTTCGTAGCGGTGCTGTGCGCCGGCCTGCTGGTCTGGGTCCTGCTGGCGTGGCTGGATCCGCGCCGCCAGTTCCTGCATGATCGCCTGGCCGGCACGCGGCTGACCGACCTGCGCCCGCCCAAGCCATGAGCCTGTCGGCTGCCGGCATCCGCCGCCTTGCGGTGACCTTGCAGGCGGCCGCCGCGCTGGGCATCGCCGCCGGGCTGGTGCAACTGGCCGGCTGGCCATGGCCCGGCGCGGTCGCCGCCGGCGTCGCGGCCATCCTCGGCAGCTTTGCCAGCGGCATTGCCTTCGCCTTCGCCCTGAGCGGGCGCGGCCTGTGGGTCGGGCGCGGCAATCACCCGCCCGCACCACCGCTTGAACTCGCCGCCACGCGCCGGCCGCTGCGCCTGCCTGAGGCGTTGCGCTGCTTTGCGGCCGAGTGCGTGGCCGTGCTGCGCATGTTCGACTGGCTGCAGCCGTTCCGCGCGCACGCTCCTTATGCCGCACCGCTTGACGCCCTGCCTGGCCGCGACGCCCCGCCGGTGCTGCTGGTGCACGGCTACGCCTGCGGGCAGGCCATCTGGCTCGACATGCAGCCGGCACTGGCCGCCGCCGGCTACCGCTGCGAGGGGATCGAGCTCAAGCCGGTGTTCGGCGACATCGACGACTACGCCCGCACGCTGCTGGCCGCCATGCGGCGCATCACAGCCGAGGCCGGACGCCCGCCGCTGCTGGTCTGCCACAGCATGGGCGGGCTGGCCGCGCGCGCCGCGCTGCAGCTGGCGGGCGACGAAGACGTCTGCGCCGGCGTGGTGACGCTGGGCAGCCCCCACCACGGCAGCGCGCTGGCGCGCTTTGGCGGCGGCCCCAATGCGCGCCAGATGCGTTGCGGCAGCCCCTGGCTGCGCGCGCTCGCCGCCGCGGAAACCCCGCGCCGCCGCGCGCGCATGATCTCGATCTTCAGCTGGCATGACTCGATCGCCGGGCCGCCTTGCACCGGCTGGCTCGACGGCGCCGGGCATATTGCGCTGGCCGGCATCGGTCATGTCACGCTGCTGCGCCATCCCGCCGCGGTGCGTGCGGTGCTGGACGCACTGGCCGAGCTGTCCGCCCGCGGGCACTGACACCTGCGCCAGCCAGGACTGTTCCACTTCCGCTACGATTCATATGTCAGTCATGTTTCCGTCACGGCACCGTCATCGCGGGCTGGCTGAATGCAGCCATCGCCGCAACCGGGACAGCCATGGTGCAAGCAATCCGATCTGCCCGCGGGTATTTGTCGAAGACCGCGCAACTGACGCAATGGCTGCGCCGCAGCCCTGACAGCGACAGCGCCGCGCCGCTGACCGCCTTCATGGCGCCGGCCCTGGATGCCGCGCTGGCGCCCCAGCGCGAACAGCAGCAGACCTACCCGCCCGAGCCGCACCCGATCCAGCGCTACCGCGCCATCTGGCTGTCGGACATCCACCTGGGCACGCCCGGCTGCCAGGCCAACTACCTGCTGGACTTCCTCAAGCACAACGAGTCCGACCAGCTCTACCTGGTCGGCGACATCATCGACGGCTGGCAGCTGCGCCGCGGCTGGTACTGGCCGCAAAGCCACAACGACGTGGTGCAGAAGCTGCTGCGCAAGGCGCGCAAGGGCACTGAAGTGATCTACGTTCCCGGCAACCACGACGAGGCCGCGCGCCAGTTCGACGGGATGGCCTTTGGCGACATCACCGTGCGCGAAGAAGCCGTGCACGTCACCGCCACCGGGCGCCGGCTGTGGGTGGTGCACGGCGACCTGTTCGACGGCGTGGTGCAGCACGCGCGCTGGCTGGCCTACCTCGGCGATTCGCTGTACACGGTGATCCTGGCGCTGAACCGCCACTTCAACCGGCTGCGCGCGCGCCTGGGCTTCCCCTACTGGTCGCTGTCGCAGTTCCTCAAGCACCAGGTCAAGAACGCGGTCAACTACATCGGCGCCTTCGAGAGCGCGATGGTCGATGAAGCGCGCCGCCGCGGCTGCGACGGCGTGGTCTGCGGCCATATCCACAAGGCCGAGATCCGCGAGGTCAATGGCCAGCTCTACTGCAACGACGGCGACTGGGTCGAAAGCCTGTCGGCACTGGTCGAGACCATGGAAGGCGAGCTGAAGATCGTCTACTGGACCACGCTGCTGGACGCGCCGGCCCCGGCCACGCGCCGCCGTCGCCGCGCCGCCGTGGCGGGCTGATCCCGGCCTGCCACCGTTTGCCCCAACCGCATTGCCCTTCCACCGCGCCCGAGGAGGCTGCATGAAGATCCTGATCGTCACCGATGCCTGGGAACCGCAGGTCAACGGCGTGGTGCGCACGCTCAAGTCCACGCGCCGCGAACTCGAGGCCATGGGCCACACGGTCGACATGATCACGCCGCTGGAATTCCGCACCGTGCCGTGCCCGACCTACCCCGAGATCCGCCTGTCGCTGTTCCCGGCGGCGCGCGTGCAGCGCCGCATCGAGGCCTTCGCTCCGGATGCCCTGCATATCGCCACCGAAGGGCCGCTGGGCCTGGCCGCGCGGCGCCACGCGCTCCGCCGCCGGCTGCCCTTCACCACCGCCTACCACACGCGCTTTCCGGAATACGTGCAGGCACGCTTCGGCATTCCGCTGGCATGGACGTACCGCTTCCTGCGCTGGTTCCACGGCCCGGCCCAGGCGGTGATGGCGCCCACCCCGGTGGTGCTGGACGACCTGCGGCGCTATGGCATCACCAACGCCGTGCTGTGGACGCGCGGCGTGGACCTGGACGTGTTCACGCTGCAGCGCCCCAACGTGCTCAACACCGCCCACCCGATCTTCCTGTACGTGGGCCGCGTGGCGGTGGAAAAGAACGTCGAGGCCTTCCTGGCGCTGGACCTGCCCGGCTCCAAGTGGGTGGTCGGCGACGGCCCGGCGCTGCCGGCGCTGCGCGCGCGCTATCCGGGCGCCAACTACCTGGGCGTGCTGAGCCAGCCCGAGCTGGCCCGGGTGTATGCTTCGGCTGATGTGTTCGTGTTCCCGAGCCGCACCGACACCTTCGGGCTGGTGCTGCTGGAAGCGCTGGCCAGCGGGCTGCCCGTGGCCGCCTATCCGGTCACCGGCCCGATCGATGTGCTGGGCGACAGCCCCGCCGGCGCGATGCACGAAGACCTGCGCGAAGCCTGCCTGGAAGCGCTGCGCATCGACCGCGCCACGGCCCGTGCCCACGCCGAGCGGTTCTCGTGGCGCGCCGCCTCCGAGCAGTTCCTGGCCCATCTTCGGCCGTTCGCTGCCGGCAAGCCAGGCCGCGACAGCGCAGCGGCCCAACCCGCCCCGCAAAACCATGTCCAAACCCCATCCGGAACTGCCGTCCGACCCGCCTCTGCAGAGGCCGCCGCAGGCAATCCAGAGCGCTGACTATTCGATCGAGCAGAACCCCCACAAGGGCAACCGCGGCCTGACGCGCGCCTGGCATGCGGCCATCAATTCGCTGTCGGGGCTGCGCTATGCGGTGCTCGAGGAAAGCGCGTTCCGCCAGGAGTTGACGCTGGTGGTAATCCTGGCGCCGTGGGCATTCCTGCTGCCGGTGGACGTGGTCGAGCGCATCCTGCTGCTGGGCACGCTGCTGGTGGTGCTGATCGTCGAGTTGCTCAATTCCAGCGTCGAGGCGGCGATCGACCGCATTTCGCTGGAGCGGCACAGCCTGTCCAAGCGCGCCAAGGATTTCGGCAGCGCCGCGGTAATGCTGGCGCTGGTGCTGTGCGGCGGCACCTGGGTCGCCATCGCCGGGCCGCACGTGGTGCGCTGGGTGCGGGCGCTGGCGGGCTGATCCGTCACTCGCCGGGGATGCCGGATGGGGTGGCCGGGCCGATTGCTTATAATCGCTAGCCTGCCCCCCGATTTACCGATCGCACCGATCGCCCGGACGCCCATGGAACCGAAACCGCAAACCGGCCCCCGCCGCACCAGGGACCGCATCCTCGACGTCTCGCTGCGCCTGTTCAACGAAGTCGGCGAACCCAACGTCACCACCACGACGATTGCGGAAGCCATGGAGATCAGCCCCGGCAATCTCTACTACCACTTCCGCAACAAGGACGACATCATCAACTCCATCTTCGTGCGCTTCGAGCAGGAGATGGAGCGGCGCCTGAAGATGCCGGACGACCACAAGGCCACGCTGAACGAAAGCTGGGGCTACCTGCAGTACATGTCCGAGTTCCTGTGGAACTACCGCTTCCTGTACCGCGACATCAACGACCTGCTGGCGCGCAACCGGATGCTGGAGACCAACTTCAAGCGCATCGTCGAGCAGAAGAAGCGCTTTGCGCACGAGATCTGCCGCCAGTTCATCGACGACGGCGAAATGGAAGCCACGCCCGAGCAGGTCGAGGCCATCTGCACCAACATGGTGGTGATCGCCACCTACTGGCTGTCGTTCCAGTTCGTGCAGCATCCGCGCCAGTACAACGACCCCGAGCAGATCCGCGGCTACCTGCACGGATCGAGCTACCACATCTTCTCGATCCTGGCGCCCTACCTGCGCGGCCGGGCCCGGGACGCATTCGACCAGCTGGCGCGCGACTACGCGGCAGCCAAGGCCGCAGCCGACGCGGCAAAGGAAGCAAAGTGAAATCGGTCTGCGTGTATTGCGGCTCCAGCCCCGGCAACCGTCCTGAATACGCCGAAGGCGCGCGCCTGCTCGGCCGCACCCTGGCCGAAAGCGGCCTGGCGCTGGTGTACGGCGGTGGCAAGGTGGGCCTGATGGGCATCGTCGCCGACGCCGTGATGGAACATGGCGGCAACGCCATCGGCATCATCCCCGACGCGCTGATGCAGAAGGAAGTCGGCCACCGCGGCCTGACCGAGCTGCACGTGGTGCGCAACATGCACGAGCGCAAGCAGATGATGGCGGATCGTGCCGACGCCTTTATCGCCATGCCGGGCGGCGTGGGTACCTTCGAAGAACTGTTCGAGACCTTCACCTGGCTGCAGCTGGGCTACCACGACAAGCCGGTGGGCCTGCTGAATGTCGGCGGGTTCTACGACGGCCTGCTGGGTTTCCTTGCGCACGCGGTGCAGGAAGGCTTCATGAAGCAGGTGCATGCCGACCTGCTGCATGTGGCAGACACGCCCGCCGGCCTGCTGGGCCAGCTGGCGGCCGCGCCGCGCGTGCGGGTCGACAAGTGGCAACAGGCGCGCGACAAGACCTGAGCGCGCCCCTGCTGCCGGCCTGGTTCAGAACGACGAGCCCGGCTGCCGCAGGAACGCCAGTTCCTGCTCGGTGCTCTGCCTGCCCAACACCGCATTGCGGTGCGGGAAGCGGCCGAAGCGCGCGATGATCGCGCGGTGCTTCCCGGCCCACTCCACCACATCCACCACCCCGCCGCTGGCCTCGCGCAGCTGCGTCATCAGGCGCACCGCCTCGTCCTGGTCCTCCAGCGCCTCGGAATGCTCGAACGGCATGTAGCAGAACATGCGGTGGTAGTCCGTCGGCAGCTTGCGGTCCATGCCGGTGGCGACGATGCGCCTGGCCAGTGCCAGCGCCAGCGCATCGCTGCCGAAGCTGCGCGGATCGTTGCGGAACATGTTGCGCGGGAACTGGTCCAGCAGCACCACGCGCGCGCAGGCGCCCTCTGGCGTGACCGACCAGTCGTCCGGTGCCCCGTCGCAGGCGACCTGCCAGTCGGACAGGAAGTTGGTGCGGATCTGCGCATCGAAGGCGTCCGACTTGGTGAACCATTGCGGGCGCTCGGTATTCCAGGCGGCCGACCCGGGCTGGCCGAACCAGAAATCGAGCAGACGCAGGGCGTCTTCAGGCAGTTGGTCTGTCATGGGCTGGGAAACATTTCGGTTGAAAGAAGGGAGCAGCGGCGCCTCAGCGCGCCACGTTGCGCATCCAGTCGGCGGTCTGGAAGAAGGCCTGCATCAGGCGCAACTGCAGGTCTTCGGACAGGCCGATGTCCTGCATTGCCAGCGCCATGCAGCGCATCCACTGGTCGCGCTCGCTCACGCCGATCTCGAACGGCATATGGCGCGCGCGCAGGCGCGGATGGCCGAAGCGCTCGATAAAGTGGTTGGGGCCGCCCAGCCAGCCGCACAGGAACCAGAACAGCTTGTCGCGCGAGCCCTCCAGCGAGGGCGGGTGCAGCGCACGCAGTCCGCCGAACTGGGTCTCCAGGTCCATCAGGTCGTAGAAGCGGTCCACCAGCTCGCGCACGCGCGCTTCGCCGCCCACCAGTTCAAATGCGGTCACCTCGGCCGTGCCGGGCTTGTCGTTGGATTCAGTACTCATCACACACTCAGTCTGCGCAGGCTGCCTCAGGCATCACGCAAGGTCGCCAGCGCGGGCTGGCGCAGCACTTCGCGCAGGCCCAGCCAGCCGCCGGCAAAAGCGCACAGCATGCCAGAAACCACGCCCACCGGCACGATCCAGGCATTGAAGCGGTACGGGAAATCGAAGACGAACTGCGACAGGCCCCAGCCCACCGCGATCGCGCCAAGGCTGGCCAGGAATCCGGCCAGGCCGCCCACCACCAGGAACTCGGCGTACTGGGTCTGGCGCACCAGCGCGGCCGAAGCGCCCAGCGCCTTGAGCAGGCCGGCGTCGCGCATGCGCTCGTCGCGCGCGCCGGACAGCGCCGCGTACAGCACGGTGACGCCCGCGGCCAGCGTAAATACAAAGAGGAACTCCACCGCCGCGATCACCTGGTCCAGGATGTCCTGGATCTGGCGCAGGATCAGGTCGGTATTGACCACGGTGATGTTGGGGAAGGCCGCGATCAGCCGGTTGCCCAGCGCCGTGCTGGCGGGCGGCAGGTGGAACGACGTGATGTAGGTCTCGGGCAGCCCCTGCATCGCCTGCGGCGGCAGGATCACGAAGAAATTGACGCGCATCGAGCCCCAGTCCAGCTTGCGCAGCGAGGTCACGCGGGCCTGCACCGCCTGGCCGGCCACGTCAAAGCGCAGCGTGTCGCCCAGCCGGATGCCCAGCGTCTTGGCGATGCCCTCTTCCACCGAGGCGCCGGCGTCCGGGCCGTTGGACCAGCGCCCGGCAATCACGCGGTTGCCTTCGGGCAGCGCATCGGTATAGGACAGGTTGAATTCGCGCTCGACCAGGTTGCGCGCGCGCCCGTCCTCGAAGCTGTCGCCGCGGATGGCGCGCTCGCCGATATGGGTCAGGCGCCCGCGCACCATCGGGTAGAGCAGGTCGTTGATGCCGGCGCCGGCCAGCATCTGGCGCAGCGGCTCGCGCTGGTCCGGCTGGATATTGATGATGAAGCGGTTGGGCGCGTCGGCCGGCGTGGCCTGGCGCCAGGAATCGACCAGGTCGTTGCGGGTCATGCCGAGCAGCAGCAGCGCCATCAGCCCCACCGCCAGCGCCACGGTCTGCAGCACCGTGACCGCGCGGCGGCGTTCCAGCACCGCCAGCGCAAAGCGCCAGCCCATCGCCGCGCGCCCGCGCAGGCGCCCCCGCAGCAGGCGCGACAGCAGCGTCAGCAGCGCCAGCGCCAGCACCGCGAAGACCACGCCCGCGGCGACAAAGCCGCCCGCCGTGGTCAGCCCCAGCCGCAGGTCGCGCGCCGCCACCAGCAGCAGCGCGACAAAGGCGCCCAGGCCCAGCGCATAGGCCACCCAGGCCGACACCGGCGGCAGCCCGATATCGCGGCGCAGCACCCGCAGCGGCGCCACCCGTGTCAGCGCCAGCAGCGGCGGCAGCGCGAACCCGGCCAGCAGCACCAGCCCGGCCAGCACGCCCACCAGTGCCGGCAGCAGCGACGGCTGCGGCAGCGACACCCGCAGCAGCCCGCCCAGCGACAGCAGCAGGCCATAGTGCGCCAGGTACCCGAGCAGCACCCCGGCGAGCGCGCCCGCGGCCCCAACCAGCAGGAACTCCAGGCCGAAGGCGCGCAGGATCTGCCCGCGCGACAGCCCCAGGCACTTGTAGACCGCGCAGGCATCGGTGTGGCGCTGCATATAGCGGCGCGCCGACATGGCGATGGCCACCGCGGCGATCATCGACGACAGCACCGCCACCAGCGACAGGAAGCGCTCGGCGCGGTCCAGCGTGGCACGCATCTGCGGCTGGCCCGACTCCAGCGACTCGACCCGCGTATTGCGCAGCTTGCGGCGTCCGATCTCGTCCTGCGCCCATTTCTGGAAGGCAGCGCCCGCGGCGTCGGGGCCGGCCACCAGCAGCCGGTAGGTCACGCGGCTGCCCCAGCCGATCAGCCCGGTGCTGTCCAGGTCCGACAGCGGCATCAGCACGCGCGGCGCGAAGTTCATGAAGCCGGTGCCGCGATCAAGCTCCTGCGTGATGATGCGTTCGATGCGGAAGCTGCGGCTGCCCAGTTGCAGGGTGTCGCCCACGGCAACCCCCAGGGCGCCCAGCAGCGCCTCGTCGACCCATACCGTGCCCGGCGCCGGAATGCCTTCGGCGGGCGCATCCGGCGCCCCCGCCGCACTGGCTACCTTGAGCTTGCCCCGCAGCGGATAGCCGTCGGTCACCGCCTTGAGCGCGGCCAGCTGGCTGGGCGCGTCGCCGCCGGCCGGCGCCTTGCCGTTGGCAGTAGCCATGCTCGGGAAGGTGACGGTCTGGGCCACGGCCAGCCCCGCCGCTTGCGCACGCTGCGCGAAGGCGGCATCGAAAGGCTGGTCAGCCACCAGCAGTACGTCGGACGCGATCATCTGGCGTGCGTCGCGCTCCAGCCCCAGCCGCATGCGGTCGGCCATGAAGCCCACGCTGGTCAGCGCAGCCACGGCAAGCACCAGCGCAAACAGCAGCAGGTAGAGCTCGCCGGCCAGCCAGTCGCGCCGGGCCATGCGCAGCGCCTGGTGCCAGGCGGAGAAGCGGCCGCCATGCGCGGGACGCGTGCCGGCGGGGTTGGCGGCCGTGGCCGGGGCTTCGATGGCGGACTCGGGAGGCATCGGTTGGTTGGTTCTTGGTTTCTGGCGGCGGCGCGCCTCGGGTCAGTCGAAAAAAAAGCGGAAATGGCCGGGAAGCTAGCGAGGTGTGCCAGGCCGCTCAGACCTGCCGCGCAGGCTCGCATGCAGCCGGCGCACGCCGCGCCACAATTTCGGCAGCAGCCACACCGACACCAGCAGGAAGACCACCAGCAAGACCAGGAACACCACCGGCAGGAAAAACGCCAGCAGCAGGCTGCCGGTCGCGGTCAGGTCTTCAGTGAATGAGGCCGTCCAATTGGAGAACGGTTCCGGCGACACATTGATCAGCGCGCGCGTGCCCGCCTTGACCGCATGCGCGGTGCCGGCCAGCGTGCCGCCGATCAGCCCTGCCGCCACTATCCACTGCGGATCCAGCTGGCCGAAGGCGGCGGCGGCCAGGATCGCGCCGGCGGGGATCCGGATAAAGGTATGGATGCCGTCCCAGACGGTATCGAACGCGGGCACCTTGTCGGCGACGAATTCGGCCACGGCCAGCACGGCGGCCACGCCGATGACCCACCAGGATTCCAGCGGCTGCAGCCCGGGCGGCAGGTCCAGCCAGCCCAGGCGCGCCAGCACGCCGGCGGCCAGCACCGCAAGGTAGAGGCGAAAGCCGCTGGCCCAGGACATGCCCGCGGCCAGCGCGGCGGTTTCCAGCATGGCGCTCCTTGCAAGGGTCTGGCGCAAGCCGATGCAAACCGCGGTGCGCCTGGCAGGGAGTGTAATACGGACCGGGCCGCGCAGCCGCGCGCCCGTCGGCGTCATGCCGCCTGGCTGGCCCTCAGTTGTCTTCCTTGCCGCCCGGCCCGAACCACGGCAACGCCTCCTGCGGCGTCAGGATACCGGCCGGCTCGGCCATGGTGTAGCCGGGCAGCGCCTCGATGCGCCGGGCAAAGGCCGGATCAGCCAGCAGGGCCAGCAGCGCTGCCATCCAGCCGGCGGTCTGGTCGTTCTTGCGCAGCGCCAGGTAGTAGGCCTCGCGCGTCAGCGGCACAAAGGCGAGCCCGTGGGCCTCGGCATTCATGCGCAGCCCGAAGCCCACCTGCGCGCGGCCGCCGTGCACGGCCTCGGCCACCTTCTCGTTGCTGAACTCGGTCTCGTCGTAGCCGGCGATCTGGTCGGGGTACAGGCCCTGCGCGGCCAGCAGCTGGTCGAACAGCATGCGCGTGCCCGAACTGCGCTGCCGGTTGACGAAGCGTGCCTGGGTGCGCGCCAGGTCGCGCAGGTCATGCACCTCGCGCGCCACCTCCGGCGCCAGGATCAGGCCCTGCTCGCGCCAGGCCAGCCGCAGCAGCCGCACCGCGGCCGGCCGCAGCCACTTGCGCAGCGTCACATGCGCGACCGAGCCCGCGGTCTGCACCGGCGAGACATAGAAGCCGGCCAGTTCCGACTGCCGCTCCTGCAGGCAGATCAGCCCCTCCACGCTGCCGCAGAACACCGTGTCGAGCTGCAGCGAGGTTCCTGCCTCGCCCAGCGCGGCGGCCAGCACCTCCACCGCCGGGTCATGGCTGCCGGTGAAATGCACCTGCGACTGCGGCTGCTGGGCATCGTCCAGCTCGGCAACGAAGTCGGCCATGGCCTTCTGCACCACCGGGTCGACCGATTCGCGCAGGCGCAGCTCGGCGCGCAGCAGGCGTTCGCCAAAGCGGGTCAGCGAGGCACCGCGGCCGCGCTCCATATCGAGCACGCTGCGCCCGAGCATTTCCTCCCAGGCCCGCATCACGCCCCAGGCATGGCGGTACGACAAGCCGATCTCGCGCGCGGCGCGGTGCAGCGAGCCGGTCTCGCGCACGGCCTTGAGCAGTTGGAAGACCTTGCCGTTGGCGCGCGGATTGTCGTCGGGCGCGATCACGGGGAACAGGTCAAAGCGGAAGGTCATATGTCATCCGCAGCATATTTACTTGTCGATCTCGGCTGGACCACAATGAATACCCCATTCTTATGTTCTTTTGCCGCATTCTCCATGAGATCGAAAGGCAAAAGCAATTATGTCTGAAAAAACATAATACAAAGGAGCCACCGCATGTCGCCTCGCCTTGCCCAACGCCTGCGCCGCCCAGCGCGCCATCTCGTTGCGATTGCCTGCGCAGGCCTGCTGTCGGCGGCCCATGGCGGGGAACTGAAGCTGGCCACCACCACCAGCACCGAGAACTCGGGCCTGCTGAAATACCTGCTGCCGCGCTTCGAGCAAAAGGCGGGCGTCACCGTCAAGGTGATCGCGGTCGGCTCGGGCAAGGCCATGAAGATGGGCGAGATGGGCGACGTCGACGTGCTGCTGGTGCATGCGCGCAAGATGGAAGACGCCTTTGTCGCGGCCGGCTACGGCGTGAACCGCCGCGACGTGATGTACAACGACTTCATCGTGGTCGGCCCGGCCAGCGACCCGGCAGGCGTCAAGGGCGGCAAGGACGTGCTGGCGGGGTTCCGCAAGCTCGCCGGCAGCGGCAGCAAGTTCATCTCGCGCGGCGACAACTCCGGCACCGACGTGATGGAGAAGGACTACTGGAAGCAGCTCGGCATCGAGCCCAAGGGCCAGCCGTGGTACGTCAACGCCGGCCTGGGCATGGGCGAGGTGCTGACGATGGCCGCGCAGATGCCGGCCTATACGCTGTCGGACCGCGCCACCTACGGCGCCTATCGCGCCAAGACCGGCCTGGCCATCGCCATCGAAGGCGATCCGAAGATGTTCAACCCGTACGGCATCATCGCGGTCAACCCCGCCAGGCATGCGGGTATCAACCACACGGATGCGATCAAGCTGGTGGAGTGGATCACGTCAAAGGAAGGACAGGACGCGATTGCCGGGTACCAGGTGGAAGGCGAGCAGCTGTTCTTCCCGAGCTACAAGGCAAAGTAAGCTCCTCGCCTGCTGCCCCGGCCCGCTCAGCCGGCCTCTGCCTCCAGCCGCGGCAACTGCGGCAGGTCCGCCGCCACCTCGGCGATCATGCGCCGGATCCACATCACATCCGGCGCCGCGTGGCAGCGCTCGTGCCACAGCTGGTAAAAGCGCATGCGCGGGAACGACACCGGCGAGGGCACCATGCGGATCGGCAGGTACTGCGCGTAGTGCGCGGCAAACTGGCGGCCGGTGGTAAAGACCATATCCGTCTTCATCAGCACATACGGCACCAGGCCGAAATACGGCAGCGTGACCTGGATGTTGCGCTTGTAGCCCTGCTCGGCCAGCGCCTGGTCGATCATGCTGCGCTGCATCGACGCATACGGCGCCGGGGCCAGGTGCGGCATCTCCAGGTAGTGCTTGAGCGTCAGCCCCTTGCGCGCCAGCGGATGCTGGGCGCCCAGCATGCACACCACCTCGTCGTCGAACAGCGGCGAGATATGCAGGTGCTCCGGCGGCGACAGCCAGTTGCCGACCACGATATCGAGCTGCCCCTGCTCCAGGTCGTCCAGGAAGTCCGACGACGACGTCATCGGATGCACGAACAGCTTGGCGCCCGGCGCCAGCCGGCGCACGCGTTCGACGATATTGGGCAGGAAGAAGGCGTCCAGGTAGTCCGGCGCGCCCAGGTGGAAGGTGCGCGTGGTGGTAGCCGGGTCGAACTGCTGCGGCGGGCGCGCGATGCGGTCCATCGCCGCCAGGCTCTGCTCGGCCAGCGCCAGCAGTTCGCGGCCGCGCTCGGTCGGCACCATGCCGTTTTTGCCCCGCACCAAAATGGCATCGCCGGTGATCTCCCGCAGGCGCTTCAGGGTATTGCTGATGGCGGGCTGGGACTGGCCCAGGCGCACGGCCGTGCGGGTCACGCTCTGCTCGGTCAGCAGGGTGTGAAGCACCCGCAGCAAATATGTATCGAGATGGTCGCGTCCGTGCATGGCGATGGCGGCCCTCCGGCGGGGGCCAGATGGGTGGCGTGGGGGATGGGAACGGCGCATAGTGTATGACAGGCGCCCCGCAAACGGTCAAATCACCTCCTCCAGGGGGGGCGCCTTGCGGTGCGGCGGGGCACCAATCGGGCCGCCCGCTGATGGGGCATATCACCTGGGCCGAATATTGCATGAAAGGCCAGGGTGCTATGTTTCCGCCATCACCAAGAGAGAGAAGACCATGGAGACGCAAACCATCCGCTTTTTCCACCGCGGCCAGGTCAAGGAAGTATCCGACGCCCCCATCACCCGCACCGTGCTGCAGTACCTGCGTGAAGACGCGCGCTGCACCGGCACCAAGGAAGGCTGCGCCGAAGGCGACTGCGGCGCCTGCACCGTCGTGGTCGGCGAGCTGCAAGACGGCGGCGATGTCGAATTCAAGGCGGTCAACGCCTGCATCCAGTTCCTGCCCACGCTCGACGGCAAGGCCCTGATCACGGTCGAGGACCTGCGCCAGGCCGACGGCAACCTGCACCCGGTGCAGGAAGCCATGGTCGAGTGCCACGGCTCGCAGTGCGGCTTCTGCACTCCCGGCTTCGTGATGTCGCTGTGGGCGCTGTACCAGCAGCACACCCCGGGCGGCGAAGCGCCCTCGCGCCAGACCATCTGCGACGCGCTGACCGGCAACCTGTGCCGCTGCACCGGCTACCGCCCGATCATCGACGCCGGCGAGCGCATGATGGCCCTGCCCGCCCCGACGGCGGACAAGCTCAACCCGAAGCAGATCGCCGACACCCTGCGCAACCTCAAGCGCGGCGAGACCTTCCGCTACCGCGCCCAGGGCCAGGAGTTCTTTGCCCCGCGCAGCGCGGCCGAGTTCGGCGCGATCAAGGCGGCACAGCCCGATATCCGCATCCTGGCCGGCAGCACCGACGTGGGCCTGTGGGTCACCAAGCAGTTCCGCGAGCTGGGCAACCTGCTCTACGTGGGCCAGGTGGAAGACCTGAGCCACATTGAGGAACGCGACGGCATGGTCGAGATCGGCGCCGCCGTGACGCTGGAAAAGGCCTACGCCGCACTCAACGCCGCACACCCCGAGCTGGAAGAGATGTGGAAGCGCTTTGCCTCGCTGCCGATCCGCAATGCCGGCACGCTGGGCGGCAATATCGCCAACGGTTCGCCGATCGGCGACTCGATGCCGGCGCTGATCGCGCTGGGCACGGAAGTGGTGCTGCAGCATGGCGAGACGCGCCGCACGCTGCCGCTGGAAGACCTGTACCTGGCCTACCAGAAGACCGCGATGCAGCCGGGCGAATTCGTCGCCGCGCTGCGCGTGCCGGTGGCCGGCCCGCAGCACTTCCGCACCTACAAGCTGTCCAAACGCTTTGATGAGGATATTTCCGCCGTGTGTGCCGCATTCGGCATCACCGTGCAGGACGGCATCGTCACGCAGGCCCGCATCGCCTTCGGCGGCATGGCCGCCACGCCCAAGCGCGCCGCCGCCACCGAAGCGGCCCTGACCGGCCAGCCGTGGAATGAAGCCACCGCCCGCGCCGGCATGGCCGCGCTGGCGCAGGACTACACGCCGCTGTCCGACATGCGCGCGACCGCGTCGTACCGCAGCCGCGGTGCCGCCAACCTGCTGTACCGCTTCTGGCTGGAGACCCGCGCCGAAGCGCTGCCCGCGGCAGCCGTCAACGTCCGCGCCATCGGCGCCGGCGCCACTGAAACCGCCACGGCCTGAGCCAGAGAAAAAGGAAAGCATCGGCATGAACAAGCAAACCGAACCCTTCCTGCTCGACGCCACCGCCGAACAGGTCTCGCAGGTCGGCATCTCGCGTCCGCATGAATCCGCCCACCTGCACGTGGCCGGCACCGCCACCTACACGGACGACATCCCCGAGCTGGCCGGCACGCTGCACGCCGCGCTCGGCATGAGCACCCGCGCGCACGCCCGCATCAAGTCGATCTCGCTCGACAAGGTGCGCGCCGCGCCCGGCGTGGTCGACGTGCTGACGGTGGACGACATCCCCGGCACCAACGACTGCGGCCCGATCATCCACGACGACCCGATCCTGGCGCGCGACGTGGTCCAGTTCGTCGGCCAGCCGGTCTTTATCGTGGTGGCGACCTCGCATGACGCCGCGCGCCGCGCCGCCCGCCTGGGCACGATCGACTACGAAGACCTGCCCCCGGTGCTGTCGCCGCAAGCCGCGCACGAGGCCGGCAGCTATGTGCTGCCGCCGATGCACCTGACGCGCGGCGAGCCCGCCGCGCGCATTGCCGGCGCGGCCCACCAGGACAGCGGCAGGATCCACCTGGGCGGCCAGGAGCAGTTCTACCTGGAAGGCCAGATCTCGTACGCCGCGCCGCGCGAGAACGACGGCATGCAAGTGTGGTGCTCGACCCAGCACCCGACCGAGATGCAGCACGCGGTGTGCCATATGCTCGGCTGGCAGGCGCACCAGGTGCTGGTCGAATGCCGCCGCATGGGCGGCGGCTTCGGCGGCAAGGAATCGCAGTCGGCGCTGTTCGCCTGCTGCGCCGCGCTGGCTGCCTGGAAGCTGATGTGCCCGGTCAAGCTGCGCCCGGACCGCGACGACGACATGATGATCACCGGCAAGCGCCATGACTTCGTGTTCGACTACACCGTGGGCCACGACGACGAAGGCCACATCGAGGGCGTCAAGGTCGAGATGGTGTCGCGCGCCGGCTTCTCGGCCGACCTGTCGGGCCCGGTGATGACCCGCGCCATCTGCCACTTCGACAATGCCTACTGGCTGCCGAACGTGCAGATCGACGGCTACTGCGGCAAGACCAACACGCAGAGCAATACCGCCTTCCGCGGCTTCGGCGGCCCGCAGGGCGCGTTCGCGGTCGAATACATCCTGGACAATGTCGCCCGCACGGTCGGCAAGGATTCGCTGGACGTGCGCCGCGCCAACTTCTATGGCAAGACCGAGAACAACGTCACGCCTTACGGCCAGACCGTGGAAGACAACGTCATCCACGAGCTGATCGACGAACTGGTGGCCAGCAGCGAATACCGCGCCCGCCGCGAGGCCACACGCGCGTTCAACGCCACCAGCCCGGTGCTGAAGAAGGGCATCGCCATCACCCCGGTGAAGTTCGGCATCTCGTTCAACGTGGCCCACTTCAACCAGGCCGGCGCGCTGGTGCACGTCTACAACGACGGTTCAGTGCTGGTGAACCACGGCGGCACCGAAATGGGCCAGGGCCTGAACACCAAGGTGGCGATGGTGGTGGCGCATGAACTGGGCATCCGCATGGAACGCGTGCGCGTGACCGCGACCGATACCAGCAAGGTGGCCAATACCTCGGCCACTGCCGCTTCCACCGGCGCCGACCTGAACGGCAAGGCCGCGCAGGATGCCGCCCGCCAGATCCGCGAGCGCCTGGCCGTGTTTGCCGCGCGCAAGGCCGGCGTGGAGCCGTCCGAGGTGCGCTTCAACGATGACCTGGTCAGCGCCGGCGAACTGCGCGTGTCGTTCGGCGAGCTGGCGCGCGAAGCCTACGTGGCGCGCGTGCAGCTGTGGTCCGACGGCTTCTACACCACGCCCAAGCTGCACTGGGACCAGAGCAGGCTGCAGGGCCGCCCGTTCTACTACTTCGCCTACGGTGCCGCGTGCTCCGAGGTGCTGGTCGACACGCTCACCGGCGAATGGAAGCTGCTGCGCGCCGACGCGCTGCACGACGCCGGCCGCTCGCTGAACCCGGCGATCGACATCGGCCAGGTCGAAGGCGCCTTTATCCAGGGCATGGGCTGGCTGACCACCGAGGAACTGTGGTGGAACAAGGACGGCAAGCTGATGACGCACGCCCCGTCCACGTACAAGATCCCCACGGTCAACGACTGCCCGGAGGCATTCAACGTGCGCCTGTTCCAGAACCGCAACGTCGAGGACAGCATCCACCGCTCCAAGGCCGTGGGCGAGCCGCCGCTGCTGCTGCCGTTCTCGGTGTTCTTCGCGATCCGCGACGCCGTGGCTGCCGTTGGCGACTACCGCATCAACCCGCCGCTGAAGGCCCCGGCCACCAGCGAAGCGATTTTGGACGCCGTCGACGCCGTGCGCGCAGCCGCGGAGCAGCCAGCCTGAGCTGGCGGAACGATCGCAGGAAGCGCGCGCCTGCGGGCGCCCCCGGACTTTCCCCCCTTGGCCGCGTTGACGGGCAAGGGGCCGGTGGCAGAAGCAGGCGCGCGCCACTCTTGCGCTGACACAGCGCAGGCAGCACCACAGCATCAAGCAGCAACCAGGCAACACCGACAAGGCCCCCGACATGCAGGACGCACCGCTCAAACCCTTCCGCTTCGCCGACGCCGCCCGCATGGTGCACGCCGGCGTGCCGGTGGCGATGGTCACCATCGTCGAAGTCAAGGGCTCGGCCCCGCGCGAGGCCGGCATCCGCATGCTGGTCAGCGCCGACGACCTGGTCGGCACCATCGGTGGCGGCCACCTGGAGTGGCGCGGCATGGATATCGCACGCGAGATGCTGGTGCGCGGTGAACAACGCCGGATCGAGCGCATTCCGCTCGGG
Organism: Cupriavidus sp. FW305-46; assembly: GCF_058787075.1. Lineage (NCBI taxonomy): Bacteria > Pseudomonadati > Pseudomonadota > Betaproteobacteria > Burkholderiales > Burkholderiaceae > Cupriavidus > Cupriavidus sp. FW305-46. The sequence goes on along the minus strand of NZ_JBYSZI010000071.1, from coordinate 10,439 downwards.
CCGGCGCTGGGCCAGTGCTGCGGCGGCGTGGTGCAGCTGGCGTTCGAGGTACTGGGCAAAACCGACCTGCACTGGCTTGACGCGGTCGAACGCAATTTCACCGCCGGCAAGGCAGTGCAGCGGCAGGTGCCGGCCAGCGGCGCGATCACCCATGGCGACAGCCATGCCGTGATCCCCGGCGTAACGCTGCACGCCGACGGCAGCTGGACCGATACGCTGGTGCCCGACACCATGCACGTGGTGCTGTTTGGCGCGGGCCATGTCGGCCATGCACTGGTCAAGGTGCTGGCCACGCTGCCGTGCCGCGTGCACTGGGTCGACGAGCGCGACACGCTGTTCCCCGGCGGGCTGCCCGACAATGTCGAGGCCGAGGCCAGCGACACGCCCGAAGCGGTAGTGGCCCAGGCGCCCGCGGGCAGCTACTTCCTGGTCATGACGCACAGCCATGCGCTGGACCAGACCCTGTGCGAGGAAATCCTCAAGCGCACCGATTTCGCCTACTTCGGGCTGATCGGCTCCAAGACCAAGCGCGCGCGCTTTGAACACCGCATGGCCGAGCACGGCATCGACCCGGCCCGGTTTGCGGAAATGACATGCCCCATGGGGGTTCCCGGGATTACCGACAAGGCTCCGGCTATGATTGCGGTAGCCATCGTCGCCCAGCTGCTCCAGGTCCGCGAACAGCGCCTTGCCGCGCTGCGTCTGGGCCGCCCGGAGGCGGTGCATCCCTGAACCCGTGCCGCCGGCCCCGCCGGCAGGCACAGAAATGCCCAGAAACGAGGCCCCCATGACCATCGATGCCGCGCTCGCGGAACAGATCCGCCGCACTCCCAAGGCCGAACTGCATGTGCATATCGAAGGCACGCTTGAGCCGGAACTGATCTTCCGGCTGGCGCAGCGCAACCAGGTGGCGCTGCCCTATCCCAGCGTCGAGGCGCTGCGCGCCGCCTACGCCTTCACCGACCTGCAGTCGTTCCTGGACATCTACTACGCCGGCGCCAGCGTGCTGCTGACCGAGGAAGATTTCTTCGACATGACCATGGACTACGTCAAGCGCGCCGTCGCCGACAACGTCCGCCACGCCGAGATCTTTTTCGATCCGCAGACCCATACCGCGCGCGGCGTGCCGATCGGCGTGGTGATCGACGGCATCGCCGATGCCCTGGCCCAGGCGCGCACCGAATATGACTTCTCCAGCAGCCTGATCCTGTGCTTCCTGCGCCATCTGCCGGAGGAAGACGCCTTCGCCACGCTGGAAGCGGCGCTGCCCTACCGCGACCGCTTTGTCGGCGTGGGCCTGGATTCGTCCGAGCAAGGCAACCCGCCCGAGAAGTTCGCGCGCGTGTTCGCCAGGGCGCGCGAGCTGGGCCTGCACCTGGTGGCCCACGCGGGCGAGGAAGGTCCGGCGCAATACGTCACCGACGCCCTCGACATCCTCAAGGCGCAGCGTATCGACCACGGCGTGCGCGCCATCGACGATCCGGCACTGGTGGAACGCCTGGCGCGCGAGCGCGTGGCGCTGACCGTGTGCCCGCTGTCCAACGTCAAGCTCAAGGTCTACCCGGACCTGCGCGACCACCCGCTCAAGCGCATGCTCGATGCCGGCGTGGTGATCACGCTGCATTCGGACGATCCGGCCTACTTCGGCGGCTATATGAACGCCAACTGGGAAGCCACCTTCGAGGCGCTGCCGCTGGACGCGGCCGATGCCCACAAGCTTGCCCGCAACAGCTTTGAAGCGGCCTTCCTGCCTGCCATGCAGAAGGCCGAATTCCTGGCGGAAGTCGACCACTTCTGGTCGAGCCCGCCCAAGTCCCCGCCCGCAACGGCCCCAGCGGCCTGAGCGCGGCGCATGCCAATAGCCCGGCCCGCTGCTTGAACCATGCCGTTCCGCGCGGGCCGGCCACAAGAGACAAACCATGACGACCAACCCCAAGACTGACTCCCTCACCCGTGCCATTCGCGGCCGCGTGCTGCATTTCCTGCGCGATCCGCAATTCCATGAGGATGCGTATCAGTATTGGGACGACGGGGTGCTGATCGTCACCAACGGGCGCATCGCCGCCGCCGGCGACCATACGCAGCTGGCTGCGCGCATTCCGGCTGATGCCGAGATCGTCGACCACCGCGGCAAGCTGATCGTGCCCGGCTTTATCGACACCCACGTGCACTACCCGCAGACCGACATGATCGCGTCGCCGTCGCCGGGCCTGCTGCACTGGCTCGACACCTACACCTTCCCCGAAGAGCGCCGCTTTGCCGACCCCGACTACGCGCGCGGCGTGGCCGGCTTCTTCACCGAGGAACTGCTGCGCAACGGCACCACCAGCGCGGTGGTCTGGAGCACGGTGCACAAGGCCTCGGCCGAGGCTCTCTTTGCCGAAAGCGAGGCGCGCAACCTGCGCATGGTCACGGGCAAGGTGATGATGGACCGCAACTGCCCGGAATTCCTGCGCGATACGGCCGAGACCGGCGCCCGGGACTCCGCCGACCTGCTCTCGCGCTGGCATAACAAGGGGCGCCTGGCCTACGCCATCACGCCGCGCTTTGCCCCGACCTCGACCGAGGCGCAGCTGGCCGCCTGCGGCGAGCTGGCGCGCGCCTATCCGGACGCCTTTATCCAGACCCACGTGGCCGAGAACCGCGACGAGGTCAAATGGGTGGCCGAGCTGTTCCCGGACGCGCGCAGCTACCTGGACGTGTACGACCGCTACGGCCTGCTGCGCCCGGGCGCGATGTATGGCCACGCCATCTACCTGGACCAGGACGACCGCCGGCGCCTGGCCGACAGCGGCGCCGCGGTGGCGCATTGCCCCACCTCCAACCTGTTCCTGGGCAGCGGCTTCTATGACTTCCACCAGTCCGACGCCAACCGCCTGAACGTGACGCTGGCCACCGACGTCGGCGGCGGCACCTCGTTCTCGATGTTCCGCACCATGAACGCGGCGCACAAGGTGGCGCGCATGGGCGGCTACTACCTGACCGCGCTGCGCATGTTCTACCTGGCCACCCGCGCCGCGGCCGAGGCGCTGGGCTGGACCGACCGCGTCGGCAGCTTCAGCGTTGGCTGCGAGGCCGACTTCATCGTGCTGGACCCCAAGGCCACGCCGCTGATCGCGCGCCGCAGCAACCGCTCGGAAACGCTGGAAGAAGAGCTGTTCGCCTTTGCCATGCTGGGCGACGACCGCGTCATCGACAGCGTCTATGTGATGGGCGAGGCCGCCCACGTGCCAGCCGCCTGATCCGTCACCTGGCCAGCAGCCGCCCGCCCCCATGCGGCGGGCGCGCTTTTACCGCTTCGCCCCCGCCTCCGGCTTGACGACCGTCAAGGCCGCCTTCGACAAAGCCTTCTAACCTTGCGGTTCCGCCGCGGCCGTCTGCGTGCCGTGCGCCCATACCCATCCGACCGCAATCAGAAGGTTCCGCATGACCGCTTCCCAATCCGCCGCTCACGCCCCTGAGCGCGCCAGTGGCCCGCATGGCGTGCCCCATGCCGCGCGCAAGGGCGCGCCCAACCACGCCCCGCTGCCGGAGCCGATCGCGCCGGACGCCCCGCTGCCCTCGCGCAAGATCATCCGCGGCTGGTTGATCCCGCTGGGCCAGCGCAGCACGCCGCGCGCACTGCTGTTGTTCGCCTTCGACTACTTGCTGTTCGGCGCCGTGTTGGCCGGCGTGGTGCTGGCGCAGCACTGGGCCGCCAAGCTGGCGCTGGGCGTGCTGGCCGGGCTGATCATCGCGCGCCTGTTTATCATCGGCCACGATGCCTGCCACCAGAGCCTGACCCCGCGCCGCGGCCTGAACAAGTGGCTGGGACGGCTCACCTTCCTGCCCTCGCTGACGCCGTACAGCCTGTGGGAAGTCGGCCACAACGTGGTGCACCATGGCTATACCAACCTGAAGGGCTTCGACTTCGTCTGGGCGCCCTACTCACTGGAAGAATTCAACGCGCTGCCGCGCTGGCGCCGCGTGATGGAGCGCATCTACCGCACCGGCTTCGGCCCGGGCCTGTATTACCTGGTGGAAATCTGGTGGTGCAAGATGTTCTTCCCCAGCAAGCGCCAGATGGCTACGCGCCGCCCGATCTTCACCGGCGACTGTGTGCTGGTAGCCGCCTTCGGGCTGGCCTGGATCGGCGCGCTGGCGGGCCTGGCGCTGGCCACGGAGCAGTCGGTGTGGTTGCTGATCGGCGCGGGCTTTGTGCTGCCATTCCTGGTCTGGAACGTCACCGTCGGCTTCGTGCTGTATGTGCACCACACCCACACCAGCGTCGCCTGGTATGACACCAAGGCCATGTGGGCCAAGGCACAGCCCTTTGTCTCGACCACCGTGCACCTGCGCTTCCGCCACGGCATCGGCGCGGCGCTGCACCACATCATGGAACACACCGCGCACCACGTCGACATGAGCGTGCCGCTGTACCGCCTCAAGCGCGCCCAGGCACTGCTGGAGCACGCGCTGCCGGGCCGCATCATCATCGAGAACTTCTCCTGGCGCTGGTATTTCGATACCGCGCGCCGCTGCAAGCTCTATGACTTCAAGGCCCTGTGCTGGACCGATTTCCGCGGCCGCCAGACCAGCGACAACGCGCCTGTACCCGTCTGAGGGGTCAGGCCTTGTGGCGGGGGCAGGTGGACGCCGGCCCCCCCCCCCCCCCCCGCCGCTATAATTGCCGCTTCCATTGGGGAGTAGCCGCCCTGCTCTCACCGCGCCGCGCAATGCGGACTCCGGGGGACAGGGGCGTACGTCAACAGACTTGACCGCTTGCGGTTATGGCGTGCGCAGCTCCGGACCCGCCCGGCCGTACTGATACGGACCCGGCAGCGTCCAGCCTGGCGAGACCGATGACCATACCTTTCTGGCCGGGCCGGGAAAGGTGTGCGTCATTGGCATCTCGCGATGCATTGCGGCCCGGTTACCCCACAACACCAATATGGAAGCCTTCCTCGTCTCCACAGGCATCGTCGCCCTCGCTGAAATGGGCGACAAGACGCAATTGCTGTCGCTGGTGCTGGCCGCGCGCTACCGCAAGCCCGTTCCCATCATCGTTGGCATCCTGATCGCCACGCTGTTCAACCACGGCTTTGCCGGTGCGCTCGGCGGCTGGATCACGCATGTGCTGGGCGAAAGCCTGCTGCGCTGGATCCTGGGCCTGGGCTTTATCGCGATGGCGGCATGGATGCTGATCCCCGACAAGCTCGACGACGCCGAACAGGCCAGGCCGGTCAAGGGCGCCCTTGGCATCCTCGGCACCACCATCGTGGCCTTCTTCTTTGCCGAGATGGGCGACAAGACCCAGATCGCCACCGTGGCGCTGGCCGCGCGCTTCAGCGATGCGGTGATTGCCGTGGTGGCCGGCACCACCTTCGGCATGATGGTCGCCAATGCGCCGGCGGTCCTGCTTGGCGACAAGTTTGCCAACAAGATGCCGATCGGACTGGTGCACAAGATCGCGGCGGGGATCTTCCTGGTGCTGGGGGTGCTGGCGTTGCTGAATATCGGCGGATAAGTCGCCGAAAAAAAACGGGGCACAAGGCCCCGTTCAAACCCTCGCCGGTCCGGTACTGATGGTTGCCAACTGCACAACCCTCCGGACCGTCGATCACCGATGCTCGGATTTCGCGGGCCGGCGGCACGCGCCGGCCCTGATGCTTTTCAGATCAAGCCACCCTCAGTTGGTGGTCTTGGCACCGCCTTCGAACCACTGGCCCAGCAGGGCGCGTTCGTCGTCGGTGATCTGCGTCACGTTGCCCAGCGGCATCGCCTTCTGCTGCACGGCCTGCTGGTAGATCAGCTGCGCGTGGGCCTTGATGTCTTCCGCGGTATCGAGCTTGATGCCCTTGGCTGCGGTCGGCATCATCTTCGGCTGCTCGGCGTGGCACTGCACGCAGCGTGCGTTCATCACTTCCTGCACCTTGGCAAAGCTGACGGCGGTGGCGGCTTCACCACCTTCTGCCTTGGCCACGGCCGGGCGCGGTTGCGGCGCGATCAGCACGGCGACCACGGCCAGCACGGCAACGCCGGCTGCGGGCCAGGCCACGTTGATCTTGCCCTTGTGCTTGAGGATGAAGAACTGGCGGATCAGCACACCGGCGAGCATGATCAGGATCAGCGCGGCCCAGTTGTACTTGTAGCTGTAGGTCATGCTGTAGTGGTTCGACAGCATCGCGAACAGCACCGGCAGCGTGAAGTACGTGTTGTGCACGCTGCGCTGCTTGGCGTTCTTGCCATGGACCGGATCGACCGGCTGGCCCGCGCGCAGCGCGGCAACCACCTTGCGCTGGCCCGGGATGATCCACACCAGCACGTTGGCGCTCATGATGGTGGCGATCATCGCACCGGTCAGCAGGAACGCCGCACGGCCCGAGAACAGGTGGCACGCCACGTAGGCAGCCACGGCCACGTAGATCGCCACCAGCACGCCCACGGTCTTGTCGCTCTTGCCGAACACGCGGCAGATCACGTCATAGACCACCCAGCCCGCGGCCAGGTAGGACAGCGCCAGGCCGACCGCCGCGCCGGGCGACATGTCGTAGACGTTCTTGTCGATCAGGAACGTGCTGGCGTTGAACAGGTACAGCACCACCAGCAGGCCGAAGCCGGTCATCCAGGTGGAATACGACTCCCAGTAGAACCAGTGCAGGTTCTCAGGCAGCGTCTTGGGTGCGGTCAGGTATTTCTGCGGGTTGTAGAAACCGCCGCCGTGCACTGCCCACAGCTCGCCGCCGACACCCTTCTCCTGCAGGTCAGGATCGGTGGGACGGGTCAGGCTGTTGTCGAGCCAGACGAAATAGAACGAGGAGCCGATCCACGCGATCGCCGTGATGACGTGCACCCAGCGCAGCAGCAGATTGGCCCAGTCGAGAATGTAGCCTTCCATGTCTTGTCTCCTGTTTCCCTATGCCACCGCTTCAGCTGCCGCGGTAGGTCGAGTACGACCAGGGCGAGACCAGGAGGGGCACGTGGTAGTGCGCGTTGACATCGGCAATGCCGAAGCGCAGGGGCACCACGTCCAGGAAAGCCGGCTCGGGCAGCTGCGTGCCTTGCGCGCGGAAGTAGTCGCCCGCGGCGAATTCCAGCTCGTACACGCCAACGGCGAAGTCCGCGCCTTCCAGCAGCGGCTGGTCGCAACGGCCGTCGTGGTTCGTCACGACTGTCTTCAGGGTTTCGCGACGATTGTCGACAATCTTATGAAGAGTAACCGACATGCCCTTGCCGGGCGTGCCGGCAGCGGTGTCAAGTACGTGTGTGGTCAAGCGTCCCATCGTGTTTTTCCTTAGGCGATTGGGTTGTGAGGGGCGCCGCTGCCTTCACTAGCACCATTTGTGGGAATGGTGCCCGCTCGGTACGTCTGGTAACGCATCCCGGCGCTGGGTGGTGCGTGGCGACAATGCGCCTGCACTACCCGGTTGGCAATTCAGGGATTTCCCTGAGTTGTCGAAAACCTGAGTCGGTTTTGTTGACAATATTGAAGCAGTAACCAAATAATTGTCAACAATTTTTGGATCACCGCTGCCTGATGTCCAGGATTTGCGGTGCCCTGCCTGACTGCTGGTGCCACGATGTCCAAGAGCCTGAAGCTGATTGCCGCCAACGCCGAAACCAAGGCCGACGCCGAGCTGACCGAGATCCAAGCGGGCAAGCCCGCCAAGCCCGCACGCAAGGGCTCGGTCGAAGAGCGCATGTATCACGAGATCTACGACGCGATCATGGAGCACCGGCTGCCGCCGCGCACCAAGCTGACCGAGCATTCCCTTTGCGAGATCTATGCCACCGCGCGGCACACGGTGCGCAAGGTGCTGTCGCACCTGGCAGCCGACGGCATGGTCGATCTCGAACCCAACCGCGGCGCCTTTATCGCCAGCCCCTCCACCGACGAAGCGCACGACATGTTCGAGCTGCGCCAGATGCTGGAACGCGCGGTGCTGGAAAAGCTTGCCGGCATGCCCGACGTCAAGGCCGTGATCGCGCCGCTGCGCCAGATGGTGGCCAGCGAGCGCCAGGCCTTCCTCACGCATGACCGGCCCAAATGGATCCGCCTGTCCGCCGAGTTCCATACGGCGCTGGCGGAACTGTCGGGCAATGCGCTGCTGGTCAACATGATGCGCCGGCTGGTGTCGCGCACCACGCTGATGATCGCCAGCGTGGAAGCCCCGGGCAACAACGCCTGCTCGTTCGATGAACACGAAGAGATTCTCGACGCACTCGAACAGGGCAATGCCGCGCTGGCCCAGTCGCGCATGGCGCACCACCTTGGCGCCTGCGCCGACCGCGTGCAGCCGGACGAGCCGGGCAACTTCGATCTTCGCAGCGTACTAGGCCGCTCCACCTAGCACGGTGTTCCCGCCCCTGCCCCCAACTACAAGGCCAGACCCGGTCGGCAAACAGCACCCGGCTCGCCGACGAGAGTGCTGAGACGACAGGCAGATAACGGTCCGGAGACCTTCCGGGATCCAGGACCGGGGCCATGGCAGTGGTGTTCCCATCAAACCAAAGGAGAGGAGACGCACCCATGAATTCCGCAAGCACCACGGTCCCGACGGACCTCACCAACGAGCGTTTGCCTTCCGGGCGCCTGCTCGCGCTCGGGTTGCAGCACGTTCTGGTGATGTACGCCGGCACGGTTGCCGTGCCCCTGATCGTTGGTGGCGCGCTCAAGCTGCCCAAGGACCAGCTGGCGTTCCTGATCAACGCCGACCTGTTCGCCGCGGGCCTGGCCACGCTGATCCAGGCCTTTGGTTTCTGGAAGTTCGGCATCCGCCTCCCCGTGATGATGGGCGTGACCTTCGCCTCGGTGGCGCCGATGATCGCCATCGGCACCGATCCCAATGTCGGCCTGCTCGGCATCTATGGCGCGGTGATCGCATCGGGGGTATTCGGCATCCTGATCGCGCCGATGATGGGGCGCATGCTGGGGCTGTTCCCGCCGGTGGTGACCGGCACGGTGATCACGCTGATCGGCGTGTCGCTGATGCGCGTGGGCATCAACTGGGCGGCCGGCGGCCAGCCCACCACCCGTGCCGTGATCGACGGCGTGGTCAAGGAGGTGCCCAACCTCGCCTACGGCGACCTGGCCAACCTCGGCATTGCCGGCCTGACGCTGCTGATCATCCTGCTGCTGACCAAGTACGGCCGCGGCCTGGTGGCCAACTGCGCAGTGCTGCTGGGCATCATCGCCGGCACGCTGGTGGCGATGGCGATGGGCAAGGTGTCGTTCGAAGGCCTGGATGAAGCCAGCTTCGTCGCCGTCATCACGCCGCTGCACTTCGGCATGCCGACCTTCGAAGTGACCGCCATCCTGTCGATGTGCATCGTCATGCTGATCACGCTGGTGGAGTCCACCGGCATGTTCCTGGCGCTGTCCGACATCACCGGCAAGAAGCTGAGCAACGAGGACCTGACCCGCGGCCTGCGCGCCGACGGCCTCGGCACCGTTATCGGCGGCATCTTCAACACCTTCCCGTACACCTCGTTCTCGCAGAACGTGGGCCTGGTGACGGTGACCGGCGTGCGCTCGCGCTACGTGGCGGCTGCCGGCGGCATCATCCTGATCGCCTTCGGCCTGTTCCCCAAGATGGCCCACGTGGTGGCCTCGGTGCCGCAGTTCGTGCTGGGCGGCGCCGGCATCGTGATGTTCGGCATGGTGGCCGCCACCGGCATCCGCATCCTGGGCTCGTGCGATTTCAACCGCAACCGCCACAACCTGTTCATCGTCGCCATCTCGATCGGCGCCGGCATGATCCCGACGCTGGCACCGACCTTCTTCCAGTACTTGCCGAAGTGGACCGGTCCGTTCACCCACAGCGGCATCGTGCTGGGCACGATCGTGGCCGTGGCGCTGAACCTGTTCTACAACGGCATCCAGTCGCGCGAGGAGGCCATGCGCAACGCCGCCGCCAACTCGCACGGCACCGAGTAACTGAAGCAACGGTATCGAAGTATCCGGCACCGCCGCCGGCACGACTGGCACGTTCATTGCGTGATGGTCGGCGCTTGCGGGCGGCGCGGCGGTGCCGGGCGTTTTCCTGAAGCAAGCAAAGACATATGACAAAAGATAACTATCCACGCGATCTCATCGGATATGGTGCCCGGCCGCCGCACGCCCGCTGGCCGGGCGGCGCGCGCGTTGCGCTGCAGTTCGTGCTCAACTACGAAGAAGGCGGCGAAAACTGCGTGCTGCACGGCGACGCCGCCTCCGAGCAGTTCCTTTCCGAGATCGTCGGCGCCGCGGCCTACCCCGACCGCCACATGAGCATGGAGGGCATCTACGAATACGGCTCGCGCGCCGGCGTCTGGCGCCTGCTGCGCGAGTTCGAGAGGCGCGGCCTGCCGCTGACCGTCTTCGGCGTATCGATGGCGCTGCAACGCCATCCTGAACTGACCCGCGCCTTGGTCGAACTGGGCCACGAGATCGCCTGCCACGGCTGGCGCTGGATCCACTA
>NZ_JBYSZI010000070.1:0-28781 GCF_058787075.1 Cupriavidus sp. FW305-46 | reverse complement strand
ATCGACACGCCGAGGTCATTGACCACCACCTTGGCGCCGGCGGCGGCCAGTGCCAGCGCGATGCCGCGCCCGATTCCACCACCTGCGCCCGTCACCAGCGCGACCTTGCCTGCCATCAAACCGCTCATTGCGTTGCTCCTCTGAATACTTTTTGTGCGGTCACCGACCGCAAACCCGGCCAAACACCCCTGCGCCGCGGGCATTCGCCCGCCGGTGCGGTCAATCCGGATGTCCACTCCGCAGCGGATACGATAAATTGACGGCCGAGACTTTGGAATTCACGAATCACAAAACTGGCCTTTGGCCTGACGGAAGCCCATGCATTACGACCTGACCGATCTCCGCCTCTTCCTGAACGTTGGCGAGACGGAGAACCTGACCCGCGCGGCCGAACGCAGCTTCCTGTCGCTGCCCGCGGCCAGCACCCGGATCAAGCAGCTGGAAGAGGCGTTCCAGACACAATTGCTGATCCGCCAGGTCAAGGGGGTGCGCCTGACGCCGGCGGGCGATGCGCTGCTGCGCCACGCGCGCGAGGTCTTCCGCGAACTGGAATGCCTGCACGCCGACCTGCGGCCCTATGCCAAGGGCGTCAAGGGCCGGGTGCGGCTGCTGGCCAATACCACCGCCACCAACTCGTTCCTGGCCACCGGCGTATCGCGCTTCCTGAGCGAGAACCCGGACGTGGATATCGAGCTGGAAGAGCACCTGTCGCAGGAAATCGTCTCGGCGATCAGCGCCGGCGCCGCCGACCTGGGCATCGTGGCCGGTGAAGTCGCCACCCAGGACCTGGACGCGATGCACCTGTGCAGCGATGAGCTGATCGTGATCGCCCCCGTCAACCACCCGCTGCCGGCCTTCAAGCGGCTGCATTTCGCCGACCTGCTCGATACCTGCCGCTTTGTCGGCCTGAACCAGTTCAGCGCGATCCAGTCGTTTTTGGACCGCATCGCCGGCGGCATGGGCAAGCGCATCAGCCTGCGCATCCAGGTGGGCAGCTTCGATGCCGTATGCCGCATGGTCGAGGCCGGCGCCGGCATCGCCATCGTGCCCAACAGCTGCGCGCGCCGCTACGCCAGCCGCAAGGTGCTGCGCTTTATCCAGCTGGAAGACGAATGGGCCAAGCGCGAGCTGCGCCTGGTGCGCCGCCCGGGGCGCGAACTGCCCCAGTTTGCCGAAACCCTGATCCAGTACCTGGTCGACGCGGCGCGCGAGCCCGTGTAAATCAGGGAAGCCGCCGGCCGTTCAGCCGGCGGTCAGCCCGCCGCCCTGCACCACCAGCCCCGCCAGCGGGCTCAGCGACACCGTCATCACGACCAGCAGCAGGCCCATGGCGAAGACACCGGGCCAGCTGGTGCGGCCACAGCGCGCCAGCGAATCATGCACCAGTTCCGGTGAGAAATGGTACTCGCGCAGGTGCCGGATGGTCGCCTCGGCATGCCAGCGGTAGATCTGGTTGCCATACATGCCCAGCAGCAGCGCCATGGCATACAGCATCGGCCGGACCGCCAGCGGCATCTTCAGCCCGAACAGCGCGTGCAGCACCGGTTCGGCGCAGACGATCAGCGCATAGACCCCCACCTGCCAGTACATGCGCCGGTAGGCCATCCAGAACGGCCCCAGCAGGCACGCCGCCCAGTTCCACGACATGCCGCCGCGTGCCTCTGCCAGGGACCAGCGCTGGCTGTAGTACGCATAGCGCGGCCCCACGAATGCGGCCAGCGCCGCGTCGTCACGGATCGATGATTTCATGGCTGCCTCCCCCTGCTCTGCCACGGCCGCGCCTGTGGATCGCGGCGCAACCTGTGCCACAGCATAGGGCGCAGCGCGCGCGGGCAGCGTGCGCTGGCGCGCATTGCTGTGGGAAATGACGCAAATTGGCGGGCAAGCGAACAGACCGGCGCACGCCGGGCGGCACGGGGTGCCGGATGCGCCGGGCGCGGGTGCGCTATTTCCAGCGCTGCAGGACCTGCAGGATGACCAGCGTGAAAATGGTGGCGATCACCGCCGTGGTATCGCGACCCAGGCCGGCAGCCACGCCGATGGCCGCGACCATCCAGATGCTGGCCGCGGTGGTCAGGCCCTGGATGTGGGCTTCGTCGCTGTGCTTCAGGATCGCGCCGGCGCCAAGGAAGCCGATGCCGGCAATCAGCCCCTGCAGCACGCGGCTGATGTCGGCCAGCGGCGTCCCTGCCTGCAGCGGCACCAGCACGAACAGCGCCGAGCCCAGCGCCACCAGCATATGGGTGCGCAGCCCCGCTGCCTTGCCGGAGGCCTCGCGCTGATAGCCGATCAGGCCGCCCAGCAGCACCGCCATGAACAGGCGTGCCAGGATGCGGGTGGCCTCGCCAGCGTCCGGCACATCGGCGAACTCGGCGCGCAAGACACTGTAGATCTCGGACCAGACCCCGTCCATGGCTCGTCTCCGGGTGCTTGGGTACAGACCTGAGCGTAGCACGGGATGGCCTGCCGGCAACCGGGCCGGCGGGCCGCAAGGCACTCGCGCCACGCCGCGCGGGGCCGCCCGCCAGGCGCTTGCGGCTGCGTCCTACATCGCAAGCGGAAGCTTTCCGACAGTGCCGGCATGACGGCATTCCTATATTGGAATCACCGATTACCGTCATCGACAGGAGTTGCACCATGCCCTATATCCTTGCCTGGCTACTTGGCGTCCCGGCCTTCATCCTGGTCCTGATCTGGCTCTTCATGCACTGATTCCCAGGCCCGGCGTGCCAGCCATCCCCGCGCCAGAGGCCGCTGCACCGCAACTGCGGGCGCCCCGGCGCCGCATGCAGCTTCCGCCTCTCCCCGCTTCCGGCCCACCTAAGCCGCTCTTTCGCAAATCCGAATTTCAGCGTGCCGGGGGCTCGGGAATAATGGCCCCATTCAATCCGAGCGGGGCTACCCCATGCACGCACATCAGGATCCAGACCAGCTGTACCCCGAAATCCGCGAAGCGATGCGCGACCTCTGCGCCGGCTTCGATTCGGCGTACTGGCAACGGGTGGAAGAGCAGAACGCCTTTCCTGAGACCTTTGTCCAGGCGCTGACCCAGGCGGGCTGGCTGTCGGCGCTGATCCCCGAAGCCTATGGCGGCTCGGGCCTGTCGCTGACCGCGGCCTCGGTCATCATGGAGGAAATCAACCGCAGCGGCGGCAATTCCGGCGCCTGCCACGGCCAGATGTACGTGATGGGCTGCCTGCTGCGCCACGGCTCCGAAGCGCAGAAACAGCGCTGGCTGCCGGGCATCGCCTCGGGCGAGCTGCGCATGCAGTCGATGGCCGTGACCGAGCCCACCACCGGCACCGACACCACCAAGCTCAAGACCACCGCGGTGCGCCAGGGCGACAAGTACATCGTCAATGGCCAGAAGGTATGGATTTCGCGCGTGCAGCATTCGGACCTGATGCTGCTGCTGGCGCGCACCACGCCGCTGGACCAGGTCAAGCGCAAGTCCGAGGGCCTTTCGGTGTTTGTGGTGGACCTGCGCGATGCCATCGGCAAGGGCCTGACGGTCAAGCCGATCCGCAACATGGTCAACCACGAGACCAATGAGCTGTTCTTCGACAACCTCGAAGTCCCCGCCGAAAACCTGATCGGCGAGGAAGGCAAGGGCCTGAAGTACATCCTCGACGGCCTCAACGCCGAGCGCATCCTGATCGCCGCCGAGTGCATCGGCGACGGCTACTGGTTTGTCGAGCGCGCCAGCAACTATGCGCGCGACCGCATCGTGTTCGACCGCCCGATCGGCCAGAACCAGGCCGTGCAGTTCCCGATCGCGCGCTCCTACATCAATGTCGAGGCCGCCAGCCTGATGCGCTACAAGGCCGCGCAATTGTTCGACTCCGGCAAGCCGTGCGGCAAGGAAGCCAATATCTCCAAGCTGCTGGCCGCCGACGCGTCGTGGGAAGCGGCCAACGTCTGCCTGCAGACGCACGGCGGCTTCGGCTTTGCCGCCGAGTACGACATCGAACGCAAATTCCGCGAGACGCGCCTGTACCAGGTGGCGCCGATCTCGACCAACCTGATCCTGTCCTACGTGGCCGAGCATGTGCTCGAGCTGCCGCGTTCGTTCTAAGGCTTTCCATGTCCCAATCCCCCCAAGGCATCCGCCCGCTCGACGGCGTCCGCGTGGTGTCGCTCGAGCACGCCGTGGCCGCTCCCTTCGCCACGCGCCAGCTGGCCGACCTGGGCGCCCGCGTCATCAAGATCGAGCGCCCCGGCGCGGGCGACTTCGCGCGCGGCTATGACCAGTCGGTGCACGGCCAGGCCTCGTACTTCGTCTGGCTCAACCGGGGCAAGGAAAGCCTGACGCTGGACCTGAAGGACAACGAGGCGCAGACCATCCTGCACCGCCTGCTGGCCGATGCCGACGTGCTGGTGCAGAACCTGGCGCCCGGCGCCGCCGCCCGCATGGGCCTGGACTTCGACAGCCTGCATGGCAAGTACGAGAAGCTGATCGTCTGCGACATCTCCGGCTATGGCGACTCGGGCCCCTATCGCGACAAGAAGGCCTATGACCTGCTGATCCAGGCCGCCGCCGGCCTGGTGGGCCTCACCGGCGGCCCGAACGAGCCGTCGCGCGCCGGCGTTTCGATCGCCGACATCGCGGCCGGCATGTATGCCTACAGCGGCATCCTCTCGGCGCTGCTGCAGCGCGGCCGCACCGGCAGGGGCTTGCGCGTGCAGGTGACCATGTTCGAGGCGATGGCCGAATGGATGAACCAGGTTCTCTATTTCGGCCACTATGGCGGCAAGCCGCCGGCTCGCTTCGGCGCGTCGCATCCGACCATCGCCCCGTATGGCGTGCATCGCACCGGCAATGGCAGCGTGATCTTCAGCGTGCAGAACGAACGCGAGTTCGCCAGTTTCTGCGAGGTCGTGCTCGGCAATCGGGAACTGGCACAGGACGAGCGCTTTTCCAGCAATACCGCCCGCGTGCGCAACCGCCCCGAACTCACCGCCCTCATCGAAGAACGTTTTGCGTCGCTGACGGTGGAGCAGGCCGAGGCGCTGCTGGACCAGGCGCAGATCGCCAATGCTCCGATGAACGACATCGAAGGCGTATGGAACCATCCGCAACTGCAAGCGCGCCAGCGCTGGCGCGAAGTCGCCACCCCGGGCGGCCCCATCGATGCGCTGCTGCCGCCCGCCAACCTGTCCGGCGTGGAGCCGGTGATGGGCGACGTACCGGCGCTGGGCGCGCACAGCCGCAAGATCCTCGCCGAACTCGGCTATGCCGACAGCGACATCGCCGCGCTGGCGGACAAACAGACTATCTGAGCCAATACCGGCGCCCGGGCAAACCGGGCGCTCCCTTCTTTCTGCAAGCACCTGTTCAATTTCCGGAGCCGGCATGAGCCAAGCCGCAGACACCACTTACCCCACCCGCCAGCTTTGCGATTTCCTGGCCAACCTCAAGCTGTCCGACGTGCCCGCGCCCGTGATCGAGCGCACCAAGGACCTGTTCCTTGACTGGATCGCCTCGGCCATCGCGGGCAAGGACGCCCCGGCCGTGCGCCGCATCCAGGAGTTTGCCGCCGCGATGGGGCCGACGCAGGGCGCGGCCGAAGTGCTGGTGGACCGCCGCCGCACCTCGCCCTACTTCGCCGCGCTGATCAACGGCGCTTCGTCGCACGTGGTCGAGCAGGATGACGTGCACAACGGCTCGGTGCTGCACCCGGCCGCCGTGGTGTTCCCTGCCGTGGTCGCCGCCGCGCAGGCCGAAGGCAAGACTGGCGCCGAGGTGCTGCTGGCCTCCATCGCCGGTTATGAAGCCGGCATCCGCATCGGCGAATTCATGGGCCGTTCGCACTACCGCGTGTTCCACACCACCGGCACGGTGGGCACCCTAGCCGCCGCCGCGGCCGTGGCCAAGCTCTACGGCCTGGATGCCGAAGGCATCAACCAGGCTCTGGGCTCGGCCGGCACGCAGGCCGCGGGCCTGTGGGAATTCCTGCGCGACGCCGCCGACTCCAAGCAGCTGCATACCGCCAAGGCCGCGGCCGATGGCCTGCAGTCGGCCTGGCTCGCGCGCGCCGGCTTCACCGGCGCCAGGCAGATCCTGGAAGGCGCGCAGGGCATGGCCGCCGGCATGTCCAGCGATGCCAATCCCGCCTGCCTGACCGACGGCCTGGGCACGCGCTGGGCCACCGCCGAGACCTCGTTCAAGTTCTTCGCCTCATGCCGCCACACGCACCCGGCCGCCGATGCGCTCAAGGCGCTGATGCAGCGCGAAGGCATCGGCGCCGACCAGGTCGCCAGCGTCACCACGCACGTGCACCAGGGCGCCATCGATGTGCTCGGCCCGGTGGTCAACCCCACCACCATCCACCAGGCCAAGTTCTCGATGGGCACGGTGCTGGGGCTGGTGGCCGTGCACGGCCATGCGGGCCTGGGCGAGTTCGAGCAGCATGCGCTGCAGGACCCGAAGGTGACCGCCTTCCGCGGCAAGGTCGGCATGGAACTGGATGCCGAGATCAACGCCGCCTACCCGCGCCAGTGGATCGGCCGCGTCACCGTCACGACCACCGACGGCCGCACACTGGCGGCGCGCGTCGACGTGCCCAAGGGCGATCCCGACAACACCCTGTCGCGCCCGGAACTGGAAGCCAAGGCGCTGCAGCTGGGCGCGTTCCGCCACGGCGCGAGCGAGGCCGAGATGCGCACCATCATCCAGCGCGTGTGGGCGCTGGAGCAGGCCCCGAACGTCAACTACTGGCTGCCCGCCGCAGGCTGAGAGCCAAGACATGACCACTGCAGTCACCTACCTGTTCGTGCCGGGCGACCGGCCGGAACGCTTCGACAACGCCGCGGCCGCCGGCCCCGATGTGATGATCCTGGACCTCGAGGACGCGGTCCATCCGGACGCCAAGCCCGCCGCGCGCGAAGCCATCGCCGAGTGGCTGGCCGGGCGGCCCGCGGCCAACGCCATTGTCCGCCTCAACGACAGCGCCTCGCCATCCTTTGCCGCCGACCTGGCCTGGCTGCGCGCGCTGCCGCCGGGCACCGCGCTGGCCGGCCTGCTGGTGCCCAAGGCAGAAGATGCCGCCGCGCTGGCCACCATCGCGCAGGCCCTGCATGCGATCAACCCGCAGGGCGAACTGGTCGCGATCATCGAAACCGCGCTGGGCCTGCATCAGATCGATGCCGTGGCCACGGCCCCCGGCGTGGCACGCCTTGCCTTCGGCTCGCTCGACTATGCAGTCGACCTGGGCTGCAGCCATACGCGCGACGCGCTCGCCTTTGCGCGCGCCCGCATCGTGCTGGCCTCACGCGTGGCCGGGCTGCCGCCGCCGGTCGACGGCGTGACCACCGCACTGAAAGACGAAGCCGTGCTGGCCAGCGATGTTGCCTATGCGCGCGAACTCGGCTTTGCCGGCAAGCTCTGCATCCACCCGGCCCAGCTGGGCGCGGCGCGCGCAGGCTTCCTGCCCAGCCCCGAGCAGCTCGACTGGGCCCGCCGCGTGCTGGAAGCTACCGCCAGCGGCAGCCATGCGGTGCAGGTCGATGGCAAGATGGTCGACCGGCCCGTGATCGAGCAGGCCCGCCGGCTGCTGGCACTGGCGCAATAACCGGCCGCCCGACCACCTTCACGCATTACAAGGCTTATTGTCATGACTGACGCCACTCCTGAACTCGAACGCCTGCGCGGCTGGATCGGCCGCAGCGAAGCGCGCACCGAAACGCTGTCGCCGGAACCGGTGATCGGCCTCGCCGCCACCTTCGACCTCGACCCCGAGGCCGTCGCCGCCGGCCCGCTGCCGCCGCTGTGGCACTGGCTCTACTTCCTGCCGCGCGCGCCGCAGCGTGAACTGGGACGCGACGGCCATCCCACCCTCGGCGGCTTCATGCCGCCGGTGCCGCTGCCGCGCCGCATGTGGGCCGGCAGCGAGCTGAGCTTCAGCCATCCGCTGCATATCGGCGATACCGTCACGCGCACCTCCACCATCAAGGACGTGCAGTACAAGACCGGGCGCACCGGCGAGCTGTGGTTTGTCGCCGTCGATCACGAGCTGACCGTCAACGGCAAGACCGCGGTCAACGAGCGCCACGATATCGTCTACCGCGCCATGCCCGACCCGTCCAGGCCGCAGCCGCCGCGCCCGCGCCTGGAGCAGGCCGCGCAGTGGCAGCGCACGCTGCAGGCAGACCCGGTGATGCTGTTCCGCTACTCGGCACTGACCTTCAACGGCCATCGCATCCACTATGACCGCCAGTACACGCGCGAGGTCGAGGGCTACCCCGGCCTGGTGGTGCACGGGCCGATGCAGGCCATGCTGATGCTGGACCTGGTGGCGCGCGAGCAACCGCAGGCGCGCGTGCGCCGCTTTGGCTTCCGCGGCCTGGCCCCGCTGTTCGACCAGGACATCATCACCGTCGGCGGCGCGGCCGATCCGGCGCAGCCTGGCCGGCTGGTGCTGTGGACGGGGGACGATGCCGGCGGTCAGGCGATGCAGGGTTGGGCGGAAGTGGAAGGTTAAGAGCGCCGCCGGTTTGCTCTCCGGTCCCCCCTCTCCGATCGGGAGCGGGGTGCAAACCAGCAGCGCCGGAAACAACAGCATGTCAAGGCATGCCCTAGGTTGACCCCTTCTTGCAGCTTCCAGGGCCGAGCAGGCTGAGGCCATGGACGCCTGACGGAGCCTGAATCGGCGGCAGCTGGTTCAGGGCCTGAAGGTGTCGGCTGGCATGCGGTCCACGAAATCGCTCGCGCGCCTGAGGTGTTCGCGCATCAGTTGGGCAGACTTGTCGGCATCGCCGCTGACGATGGCCTGGGCGATGAGGCGGTGCTCGCTGACCGACTCCTGCAGCGCCTCGCCTTGGATGGCATTGCCGAGCTGGAACATGAGCATCGGCAGTTGCAGGCGTCCGATGAAATCGGTGAGTTGCGCATTCCCGCATTCATCGGCGATGGCCTGGTGAAAGCGCCTGTTCTCCTCGAAGTAGGCCGCCGGGCTCATTGCATGGTGATCTTCCCAGATCGCCTGGGTCGCCTGCAGGAAACGTTCGCGCACGCATGCCTCGTTCATGCGGCCGGCCGCGCGGCGCGCCGCCAGTGCCTCAAGCTCCGCGCGCACCTCGAACAGCTCCCGTATTTCGGTGTGCGAGTAGCGCCTGACCATCGTGGTCTGATTCGGAATGCTCTCTACCAGGCCTTCAGCCGACAGCCGGCGGAAAGACTCGCGCACGGGACCGCGGCTGACGCCAAGCTCGCGCGTCAGATCGGCTTCGACGAGGCGCTGGCCCGGCACGAAGCGCCCGCTCAGGATGGCCTGCCTCAGGCTGTCGACGACATATTCGAGCGTGCTGCGTGGCGGGGCGGATGGATTGGTCATTTCAGGTGCTCTCCTCGCGATTACGCTGATTTTACCGCACCAATTCGTACATTATTGTCCTACATATTGGTAGGGCACTCTTCACAAAAGTGATGAGCAAACTGCAATAGTGTCTTCAGCGGCATTCCCATATGTCGCCTTTCCGAGGCCAAATAGCACCGCCGATTCCAGAGCTTCCCCAAGCATGATCAGGACTAACCCTCATGGCATCGCCTCGATAGCTACACTATTGTCCTACAAAATAGTCGAACAAGAAAACGACGGCTGGATGTGGAACTGGCATGCGCCGTAAAAGCGCATCCGATAAGCGACAGGGCGCCGATGCACACGCATCCCCGACCCATAACGAATGGAGACTGCAATGGCCGTGAGCATTCAGCAAACCCCGATCGACGCCACCTTGCCCGATCTTGAGAAGCGCACTTACGACAAGGTGTTCTGGCGGACAGTGCCGCTGTTCTTTGTCTGCTACGTGATCTCGTACCTCGACCGCGTCAATATCGGCTTCGCCAAGCTGCAGATGCTCGGCGACCTGGACCTGAGCAACAACGTCTATGCGCTCGCGGCAAGCATGCTTTTCTGGGGCTATGTGCTCTTTGAAATGCCGAGCAACCTGATCCTGCACCGGGTCGGCGCGCGGCGCTGGATTTCGCGGATCATGATCAGCTGGGGTTGCGTCTCGGTTTCGATGATGTATATCGAGCCGCTGGCCGCGGTGTTCCACACCAGCTCGGCAACCATGTTCTATGTGCTGCGCTTCCTGCTCGGCGTTTGCGAAGCCGGCTTCTTCCCCGGCGTGGTGCTCTACCTGAACCAGTGGTTTCCCTCGCACAAGCAGAATCGCGTGCTGGCCGGCTTCATGTTCGCGCTGCCGCTGAGCCTTTGCATCGGCGGACCGGTATCGGGTTGGATCTTGCAGAACATGCATGACACGCTCGGGCACCGCGGCTGGCAATGGATGCTGCTGGTCGAGGGCCTGCCCGCAGTGATCCTGGGCATCGTGGTGCTGGCTTGCCTGACGGACTCGGTCGACAAGGCGCGCTGGCTCAACGCCGACGAGAAGGCGCTGATCAAGCGCAACCTCGCCACGGAAAACGCGCACAAGACCCACAATTTCGGCGCCGCCCTGAAAAGCCCCGTGATCTGGCTGCTGTGCGCGATCCTGCTGACCATGAACACGGGCTTCTACGGCCTGTCGTTCTGGCTGCCTTCCATCATCCAGGCCACCGGGCTCAAGAACGTCTATCACGTCGGCCTGCTTTCAGCGCTGCCCTACGTGGTCGCGGGCGTGGTCCTGGTGGCCAATGCGATGCACTCGAATCGAACCGGCGAACGCCGCCTGCACGCCGCGATTCCGGCGGCCTGCGCCGGCATCGGCCTGATCCTGAGCGCGGCCTGCGCCGAACAGCTGGGCCCGTCCCTGCTGCTGATCTCAGTCGCCGCGGCAGGGATCCTCGGGGTGACGCCGCTGTTCTGGATCTTCGCGGGGCGCGCCCTCACCGGCGCCGCTGCCGCGGCGGGGCTGGCCATGATCAATTCGGTCGGCAGCCTGGCCGGCATCACCGGCGCCATGATCACCAATGTCGCCAAGAACGTGACCGGCAACATGAACAGCGGCACCTATGTGCTCGGTGCATGCCTGCTGCTGTGCTGCCTGCTGATCCTGCTGTTGCCGCGCGCCATCGTGTCGGCCGATGCGCCGAAGTCCTAGTGTCCTGAGAATTCAATACGGAGAAGTTGATGGAAGAACAGAAGCTGCAATCGGACATGGGCTGGAGCACGGCCGATCGCATCACGGTGCGCGGCCTGGATCTGTGCCAGGACGTGCTGGGCAAGATCGCGCTCGGTGACTTTGCCTTTCTCGAAGTCACCGGCAGAAGGCCGAGCGCGGCCGAGTCGACCGTGTTCAACGCCATTCTCGCGGTGCTGGTCGAGCACGGCATGACGCCCTCCGCCATGGTGGCCCGCCTGACCTATCTTGGAGCGCCGGAATCGATGCAGGCCGCCATTGCTGCCGGCCTGTGCGGCATGGGCACGACCTTCGCCGGCACCGCCGAAGGTGCGGCCCGGCTGCTGCAGCAGGTCCGTCCCGTCGGCTCGGCGAGCAGCTATGACGTGGCGGAGACGGCCGCGCGCATCGTGCAGGAGCATCGGCAGCAACGCCTGCCGGTGCCAGGCATCGGCCACCCCGTACACAAGCCGGTCGACCCGCGCGCCGTCGCGCTCTTTGCCATCGCCGAGGAAAACGGTCTGGCCGGGCCCTACGTCGCCCTGATGAAGGCGATCTCGGCTGAAGCCGAGCGCGCCTTCGGCAAGCCAGGCAAATTGCCGGTGAACGCCACCGGGGCGATTGGCGCCATCGCTTCCGAGCTTGGCCTGTCCTGGAAGCTGTGTCGCGGCCTGGCCGTGGTGAGCCGCGCCGTCGGCCTGCTCGGCCATCTGGCCGAGGAAATCGAACACCCGATCGCCAATGCGTTGTGGGTGCGCACCGAGGAAGAGACTTCGTCGCACCTCGTTCCGAAGGAGTCGCAATGAAAGTCCTGCAGAGAATCCGCGTCATCGAGATCGGCCGCTTCATCACCGCGCCGCTTGCCGCCCAGTTGCTGGGCGAGCTCGGGGCCGAGGTGATCAAGATCGAGTCGCCCAAGGTGGTCGACCCGTTCCGCACCTTCGATGGCGGCATGTACGCCGGCCATTTCCAGTCGCACAACCGCAACAAGCGTTCGCTGGTGCTCGACTTCACCACGCCTGAGGGCCGGCAGGTGCTGCAGGAGCTGCTGCTGGACGCGGATGTGCTGCTGCTGAACATGCGCCCCGGCAGCGAAAGCAAGCTGGGCCTGGACGCCGGACACCTGCACCAGCTCAATCCCCGGCTCGTGCATTGCTCGATCACGGGCTTCGGCGCCGACGGGCCCTACGCGCACCGCCCCGCCTTCGACAACGTCGGCCAGGCGCTGTCCGGCTGGATGTCGATGTTCCATCGCGGCACCGATTCACGCGTGCCCGGCCCGCCGCTATCGGACACCATCTCCGGCATCTATGCCTGCATCGGTATCCTTGGCGCGCTGGTCGAGCGCGCCAGCACCGGACGCGGCAGGAAGGTCGAGGTCTCGATGCTGGAGGCGATGATCGCGCTGGCCACGGAACCGCTCGGACAGTTGTCGGCCTATGGCAGCGCGCCGGAATTCTTCAGCCGCGCCTCGAAGTCGCAGTCCTACCTGGTCACGTGCAAATGCGGACGCCGCATCGGGCTGCACTTGTCATCGCCGGACAAGTTCTGGCAGAACCTGCTCGCCGCCATCGAGCGGCCGGATCTGGCGCAGGCGTATCCCGACCGCCAAAGCCGCGTACACGGCTATGACGCCATCGCCGCCGAGCTGAGCGCAGTCTTTGCCAGCGCCGACCGCGACACCTGGATGGCACGCCTGGAACAACACGACGTACCGGCGGCGCCGGAACTGCGGCTCGACGAGCTGGAAAGCGATGCCCAGGTACGCCATCTCGACATCTTCTATCAGCTCGACCATCCCGACTACGGACCGGTCCGCGCCGCCAACCGCGCCATCCGCTACGACGGGGACAACGCCAGCGGCTTCCGCGCCCCGCCGGCGTTCGGTGAGCACTCAATCGAAATCCTGCGCGAGGCTGGCATTGCGGAGGCCCGCATCGAGCAGCTTCTCGCCTCGCATGCGGTGGTCGACCATCACAGGTCCGGGAGCGGCGACGGCCCATGATCGATCTCGACAAAATCGACCTCAGGATCCTGGCCGAGCTGCAGCGCGACGCCAGCCTCACCAATGTGGAACTGGCCGCGCGCGTCAATCTCTCGCCGTCGCCGTGCCTTGCCCGTGTGCGCCTGCTGAAGCAGTCGGGACTGATCAGCAGGCACGTCACGCTGCTGGATCCCCGCAAGCTTGGCCTCAACGTCAACGTGTTCATCCAGATCACGCTGGAAAAGCAGACCCGCGCCGGTCTGGAATCGTTCGAGCGCGAGGTCTCGGCACTGCCACAGGTCATGGAGTGCTATCTGATGAGCGGCGATTCCGATTACCTGATCCGGGTGATGGTTTCCGAGGTGCAGGCACTGGAGCACTTCATCGTCGACAAGCTGACGCGGCTCGATGGCGTGGCCAGCATCCGGTCGAGTTTCGCGCTCAAGCAGGTGAAGTACCAGACCGCGCTGCCATTGCCGGAGCCCATCGCACAAAGGTAGGGACTGCAGCGGCAATCGCCTGCCCCCTCACACATGCACCACAGTGCAGCACATCGTGCCGCCCGAGCCCGGCACCGCGGAATTTTCGCCGGTGCACCCGGTGCATTCGGCCCCGGAACGACACATCATGCTTCGCCCCCATCCGTAGAATGGCCGAAATAAGTGTTTGAAAACACATCCGATGACAAAGCGGCAGGAGACACAATGCGCTACCCGAAGAGTTGCCTCGGCCTGTTAGGAATCAGCGCCGCGATTCTCGCCGGCGTGCCCGCCCAGGCCGCCGCCGATGCATACCCCACCCGCCCCATACGGCTGGTGGTTCCGTTCGTGCCGGGTGGCGTCACCGACGCCACCGCGCGGCTGGTAGCGGACAAATTGGGGCAATCCCTGGGCCAGTCCGTGATCGTCGACAACCGGCCCGGTGCGTCCGGCAATATCGGCGCGGAAGCGGTGGCCAGGTCGAACGCCGACGGCTACACCCTGTTGCTCGGCTTCGACGGCGCGCTCGTGACCGGCACGCACATCACGAAACCGCGCTTCAATGTGCTGACCGACTTTGCACCCATCACCAAGGTCGGTGACGCCACCCTGATCTTCGTGACGAGCCCTTCGGTGCCGGCCAGGGACTTCAAGGACCTGGTCGCCTACGCCGCCACCAGGAAGAGCGCCGGCTTGTCATACGGCAGCTCCGGCACCGGAACCACTTGCCATCTTGCCGGCGAACTCCTCAAGGAGCAGGCCGGCATCAACCTGCAGCACATTGCGTACAAGGGCGGCTCACAGGCGCTGACGGATGTGCTTGGCGGCTCCCTCCCCGTCCTGTGCACCGCCGTCGCCAGCGTGTCCCAGTATGTGAAGAGCGGCCAGGTCCGCGCTATCGCCGTCACTGGTGGCCGCCGTATCGCCTCGCTTCCCGAAGTGCCGACACTGATGGAATCCGGGGTCAGCAACTTCAGCGTCGATTCCTGGGTCGGCATCCTCGCGCCGGCCGGCACCCCAGCCGCAGTGGTCACGCGCTTGCAGCGGGAGATCAGGAAGGTGCTTGAGCAGCCGGAAACCAGGGCCAGGATGCTCGAGCTCGGCATCACCCCGGTCGGCAACACCCCGGATGAATTCGGCAAGCAGATCCGCCTGGACTACGCACGATACGGCGAGGTGGTGAAAAAGGCCGGCATCACGCTCAACTAAGCAGGCGCGGCCAAGAGGGACGGCACTGTACGTCATGCGGCCGCGCGCATTCCTTTGACTTCACACTCTTCTCTCATCATGTTTTCCACCAGCGATCTTTCCGACGAACACCCCGGCACAACCTCTGTCTGCCAGCTGCAGTTCCGCAGCTTCGGCTTGCGCGAGCATTTTTCCGGCCCCTGTGCGACCTTGCGAGTGCAAGAGGATCACCGGCCCGTCTTGCGCCGGCTTTCGGCGCCCGGCGCCGGCCGTGTCCTGGTGGTGGATGTGGGCGGCTCCCTGCGCATCGGCGTCTTTGGCGACCGGCTGGCCGGACTGGCGGCAAGCAATGGCTGGGCCGGACTGGTCATTCATGGCGTGATTCGCGACAGCAAGACCGTCAATGCGATCGACATCGGCGTCAAGGCGCTGGGCACGACCGCCTTGCGCAATGCGGCCGAGCAGCCCGGCGCCGAGGATGACGTCCCGCTGGCCTTCGGCGGCGTCACGTTCACGCCGGGTCAATGGGTGTACTGCGACGCGGATGCCGTGCTAATCAGCCCGGAGGCGATCCGGGCAACGGAGCCGCAAGCCTACTGATCCCTTGGGCTGATGCGGGTGTCGATTCGGTGATCGTAAGCAAGGGAAATTGAATCAACTGGCCTGTGTGATTGACTGGACCAAAAGGAGTAGGGATGGCTGAGAGGCACCCGGCGCAGATTCTGCACGGCGATTTCGGGCGTGCGACGATCAACACGACTGAGCAAGCGATTGTCGAGCACGCACATCGTGAATTCAACGTCATCTTCAAGCTCAGCGGCGCGGATACGACGTTACAGTTGGAATCCACCGCGCTGGAGGTGAACGATAGCTCCGTGGTCTTGCTCAATCCATGGGTGGTGCACGCGAAGCATCCCAGCGATCGCGGCCCGACCACGATTCTGTCGCTCTTCCTGAACCCATCCTGGTTGGCGAACGAGTTCGAGGATGCTGCGCCGCACCTGGACCATCTGTTCCCCAATCCACAAGCACCGCTTGTCGACGAGCTGCGGGCAAAAGTGAACCTGCTTGTGGCCGCGATCTCAACGCGGTCGCTGGAGTCGCCAGGGCTATGCGAGGAGCGCCTGAAGGCGCTCGTGGGTACTGTCGTGCGGCAGTATGGGAAGCTCGATGCGGATGGCAGGACGCTAAGGAACACGCGTCCGACCGATCACCGGATCAGGAAGGCGATAGCCTATATCCACGAACATGCGACGGAGAATCCGAAGGTCAGCGAAATTACCCGATCCGCAGGTATTTCCCGTTCACATTTCTTTGCGCAGTTCAGCCGTTGCGTCGGTGTCTCGCCTCGGCACTACATCGACAGCCTGCGTCTGGGCTTTGCAACGCGCTGGCTTGCCACCACGGACAGGCCGCTGATCGACCTGGCCGACGAACTCGGCTTTGGTACCCATAGCAACTTTACGCGCTTCTTCACCAGGCACATGGCGTTGTCACCGAGCGAGTTCCGCCGACGCGCGACCAACCTTGCTTTCCTGGAACGGCAGTAAGGGCAAGCAAGACAGTGGAGATGGGCGGGAAGAGGCGACGGCGGGCACAAAGAAGAAGTGCCGCCGCTGCCCGTAGCTAAACGCGTCTCTTTCCGCTCATCGGCTTGAAGGCGGCCCGCGTGTTGATCCGCGCGTACCACGCTTCCAAGGCAGGAAAGTCAGCGCAGTTCGGCTCCATGATCTTCCAGATGTTGTAGCTAATGGCCATGGCGATGTCGGCTATGGTGAAAGTATCGCCGGCGATATAGCCGCGCTGCCCAAGCGCGCTATCCAGCAAGCGGAGCAGCGGAATGATTCCCGACCGTGCAGCTTCGATCTCCTCCGGGGAGGGCATCGTGCTTCTCGGCTTGATGACAAGTACGACAAGGGAGCGAATCGCAGGCCACAGATGCGCGCATTGCCAGTCCATCCATTGATCGATGGACGCGCGAACCCGCAAATCGTCGGAGGTCAGTCGCTTGTCAGGGTCCCTGGCGGCCAGATATCGAAGGATCGCGTGGGATTCCCACAAGGCAAAGCCATCGTCCTCTATCGTTGGCACGCGGCCATTCGGATTCCTGGCCAGGTAATCGGGAGAGTCCGTTCCTCCGAACGGTCCCCCGACCTCCTTCAGGACATAGCGGGCCCCGAGCTCCTCGCAGGCCCAGATGACCTTCTGCACGTTGGGTGAGCCCAGGTGCCCCCAGATTGTCAGCATGAATGCTTCCTTATCGGCTGGAGTTCGACCTCAGATCGCTGTCGCTGCGACAACGGATCCACCAATCGATGCGATGGCTTTGGTCAGCATCTCTTCTTCGATCTCGGCTGCGCCACCGCTGGTCCCCATGGCCCCGATCAGCTTCCCATCCATCCAGACCGGCAGTGAACCGATGGCAGGAAGCAACGGTGCCCCATATCCCAACGACGAGATATTGCCCCACACCATGGGATGGTCGACATAACGCTGGCGCAGCGCCCTGCCCGACTGCCCGCCGGTTGCCACGCAAGCGAAAGCCTTTCCGCGCGCGACTTCCATGGTGATAAAGGGGGCACCATCCATCCGCGCGGCAGCAACAAGATGTCCGGCGCTGTCGACAATCACAAAGCTCAGCGCGGTGCCATGTTCTTCCGCGAGCCGCACTGCCGCATCAAGCGCCTGCCTGGCTTGCTTGTAGCTGATCAGGGCGAGGCTATTGGCGTTCGAACTTTCCGTAGACATTGGCATTTCCATTGTTTCGAGGTGACAAATTCTTCTCACTGCTTGATTGCAGCGCGGAAGGTTGAGGTTCGGCTCAGGAGGAAGACCAGAACGGCGGCCAGTAAGCCTGGCAGGGCGATAGCCGAATAGATGCTGGCCGTGGACCACTGGAATCCAAGCAGCAGCCCGACGCAAACCGGACCAAGCACCGCTCCCGTCTTCCCGAAACCCAGGGACCAGCCCACACCCGTGGCACGGACGCGTTCCGGATAGAGGCTTGCCGACAGCGCCAGCAAACAACCGCCCGCCGCGGAGGAAAAGAAACCCGCAAGGCTTGCCGCGACTGCAACCACGGCAAAACTGTGCGCGAAGGTGCCCAGTATCACCAGCGATGCGGCCGCGGCGATCAGCGCCAGCATCAGCGCCCGTTGCGGAGGAACGTATCTGAGCCCGGCGCCAATCAGGAATGTTCCGGCGACACCGCCCGCATTCAGCAATCCAAGCATCAACGCGGCCATGGGTATGGTCCAGCCGGCCCGTTGCAGCAATGACGGGGTCCAGACACCGACGACGACGAGCAACATCCAGATCATCCAGGACGCAAGCCACAACCACAGCGTGGCAACGCCGCGCCCTTCGCCGAACAGCGCCCCGATCGGCGAAACGCGCAATCGGGGGGCGCCATGGTCGCTTGAACCGCGTCGAATCTCCCGAGACTCCGGCAGCAGGAAAACCAGGGCCGGCACGAGCAAAAGCGGCGCCCCACCGCCGAGGAAAAAGATCGCCTGCCACCCAAACTGGGAAAGCGTGACGGAACTCGTAAACGACCCCATCATTCCGCCAATCGGGACAGCTGCCCATAGCATCGTGACCACGCGGGCGCGTAGCGCAGGTGGAGTGAATTCCGATGCCAGGCTGATAAAGAGCGGCGTCACCCCGCCAAGGCCGAGCCCGGCCAGGATGCGAATCGCCACCAGTTCATGGTACGAACCCGCAAGTGCGGTCCCCAGCGAGCTGAAGGCAATAATCAACGTCCCCGCAACCAGCAACCGCTTCCGGCCAAAGTGGTCTCCCAATGCGCTGAAAATCATGGCGCCGATCAGGAACCCGATCTGCGACGCGCTGAAGACCGGACCAAAATCCTTGATATCAATACCGATTGAAGCCGCAATCGCATCGGCGGCGGGCCCGATGGCCTGAGTGTCGAAACCATCCAGAAAGGCCACCAGCCCGCACAGAATGTAGACGTGCCATTGCAGGCGCTGCATGCCGTCCGGCTCAAAAGGCACGACATCGGCTTGCGCAGCCTCCATGTCTTGTCGAAGGGAGACCATGATCACAAGCCCTCAGGACGGAGAGAGCGCGAAATCTGCGCCTGCCGCTCCGCGCTGAATATGCGCTTGGGCAACATGGCTTGAATGACCTTAGGTGACTGGAAGCGATAGTTGCCCTCGGTCTGGTTTGCGTATTGAGTCACCCGGAAACTACCGTCGATACTGCAAAGCGCATAAACATCGTGCCTGGAAAGGCCGGTTGCCGCGCTGATCCACCCGATCGTCTGGCGCAGGGCTGCTGTCAGCGCTTCCTCAAGGGTGGCGCCTGATCCGAGCGCGATCCAATGCGTCGGCGTTTCAGCCACCGGCGCGCTCAGCGCCACTCGCTTGTGCAGCACATATTGAATCCGCAGGTCTTCCATCGCAGACTCAATGCCAGTCTGGTTGACGACACCGTCTCCCTGCGCTGCATTCGAGTCCCCGGTCCACATTTTTGCGCCGGGCACCTGCACCGACACAAACAGCGACGTGCCCTCGACCAGAGCCGGAAGCGAAATGCTGCCCCCATATGCCCCGAGCAACAACGCACTCGTCGGCTTGTCGCCCGCCGGCTGAGCCGCGATCGTGCCTTGAGTCGGCGCCAGCGGTATGCGTACGCCGGGAGAGAATTCAGCAAATCGCCGCTCAGCGTCGAAGCGGAAATAGTGCAAGTACCCCTCCTGGAAATCTCCGGGCAACGCGCCCATGCCCTTGACAGCCGAGTTCCAGCCCCAGTCGATCGGACGCAAACGGATCATCCTGCACTCCACCACATCCCCCGGCACGGCACCTTTGATACTCACTGGCCCGATCATCGATTGAGGGCCCTGGGGATACCGCTTGCGAATCGCGTTGCGCTCGGCCAGGGGCATGCCGAATTTGGCTTCGTTGCCCCAATGCGTCCACGTGTTTGGGTAATGAACCACGTCGCCCGATTCGATCTCCAGCACCGGCTGCGCCGCGGGATCCATCTCGCCAAAGCGCACCGTCTCCGGCGTCGAGGGCAGCGTGTGAACCTTGCCATGCCGGTTCGGGTCAAAAACGCGCGTCCCGTCACGCCCCCCTTCGCTGGCCGGAGCGGCACGAGCCGTCGCGCCCAGGATCATCGAGGCCCCACCGATACCAGCCAGCTTGAGCAAGCCACGCCGGCTGCAATCAGCTCTGCCATCACCTGCGAACCGGCGATGTTCATCGTGAGCCGAGCCAACGGCGTCATCGAAATCATTCGCCCGGCCGGTGATGCTCTTCCCTGCAGTCATTTGCCTACCCCCAGTTCTGGTTTCCCGAATCCTGCCGATGTCGGCGGTCGATGAATACATTAATCGCGGGAGCGCGCCAGCCATTAACCGGTGCGTCGCTTCGCTTTTCAGATCGTCTGAATTTGACGCCTGCCGGCTTCAGCGTCCTGCTGCATCAAGTTGACCGTTACTCGAACCCCGTCTATCCCAGGCGCTGGTTTTCCTGGGCCGAGCGTTCTGTACCGAGCACCACGGCAGCGATCCAGGCCCGCTCCGTCCCGTGGTTCAACCAACGGTGGCGTACCCCGTTCTGAATCACGGTATCTCCCGCGTGCAACACCGTCGCGACACCACTGTCGAGCTCGAGCGTGATTGCTCCACTGAGGACGACGATGAAATCGATCGACGTGGTCGCATGCATGCCTGGCACGTCCGGATCCATCAGTTCCAGCAGGCCTGGAACCTCCCGCTCCATCTCCTCCCTGGCTTTCCCGATGTCGGCCGGGGGCTCGGCAGCCAAGACTTCGCTCATCGGAGGCACGCTGAAGACCGAGAAGTGATATCCGCCCGGCGGGGGAGAGAACTTCGGCGCCTGGGCCAACTCCCCTGCGTTGGGGACTGCAGGTGGCGTTTCCGCCCCGCACAGGGGCACTGTAGTGACGCCGCCCGCAAGCGCCAGCAAGAGCTCAGGCACTTCCACGTCGGAGGCGATCACCGCCTTTCCGTTCAGCAAACCTGTCACCACGCGCCGAATCTTCTTCATCGATCCATCTCCCGGATGTGATGTTTCTGCAAGTGAATGAATTGCATAGCGGGTCTGTCCCCTGGGAAGGGACTCGTTCTTGGTCGGCACAGGGGCGCACCCGACATCTCGCAATTCAGGCCATGAGAGGCCACGGCAGTCTAGGGCGCGCCTGGCCGCGTTTACCCCTTGTTCAGGAAATTTTCGGACTGGAGGGAAAACCTGCGGGCTATCCGGTCATGTCGATCGGCCGATGGCCGCTTAGGCTGGGACCCCATACGAGGTGTGCAGGAACAGCGAGGAGACAAGAGTGAATCCGCCTATCTCATTTCGATTTCAACCCTGAAGAACCAGACCCGAACATGAAGATCATTGCTTATGCGGAAGGCAGCGCCACCGCGCTTGGTGTCGTCACCAGCCCGACGCATTTCGTCGCCATTGCCGATATCGCACCGGAACTGCCCGCAAGCCTTATCGCGATCCTGGAACTGGAGCACGGACTTGCGCGCCTGCGCGAGGCGGCGCAAGGCGCACAGGGAGATCGCGCGCTGGCGTCGGTCAGGCTCAAACCGTTCCTCGACCGCCCGAATGCCATGTGGGCGCTTGCCCTGAACTTCAAGAGCCATGTTGCGGAGACGGGTCTTCAGACCAACGCCGACTACCCTCATCTCTTCCTGCGGATGCCAGCGTCCTACGTCGGCTCGGGCGAAGCGCTCGTCGCCCCGCCCGAATCCATCGCGCGTGCGTTCGACTACGAGGGTGAGCTGGCCGTGATCATCGGCAAGCCCGGACGCTACATCCCCGTGCAACGCGCGATGGAGCACGTGGCGGGATACACCTGCCTCAACGAAGGCTCTGTCCGCGAGTATCAGGTGCACAACCGTCAGTTCGGCCTCGGCAAGAACTTCGGAGCATCGGGATCGTACGGGCCGTGGCTGATGACCAGCGACGAGTTCGGCGATCCGGCAAAACACACGGTGCTGACCCGGATCAATGGTGTCGTGCGCCAACGCGCGCCGCTCGACGACATGCTGATTGACGTCGCCAGGGTGATCAGCTACCTGAGCCAGGGCTACAACCTGCGGCCTGGCGACCTGATTGCGATGGGTACGCCCGGCGCACTCAAACCGCAGCCGGACGACGTCGAAGGCCGGGATATGTCCCGTCAATACGGCCTGTTCAAGGTGCCCGGCCTTGTACACATGCGGCCGGGCGACCAGGTCGAGGTGGAGATCGACGGACTGGGGATCCTGCGCAACCCGGTAGTTCGTGACGAGTCCTTTCACGGTGGTACGCAGTAGCAGCGAGAAACAGGCACTAACGAGCGATACCCGGGTCCGCAAACGGCCACCTGATTCCCCACGATGCATGGAACCCGTTGCCCGAAGCGAACTCGGCGCTTCGGGGTCTGTGTGCGCTTCGCATTTATAACAAGAGAGAGAGAGGAGAAGATGTTGAAAGCAAGTCGTTGCATCAAGAGCCAGTTGACCATTGCATTGCTAGCCTGCCTGGGTGCCTCCGCCACAGCACATGCCAATGGCGGCGTCCGGCTCTACGGACTGATCGATAACTATGTCGGCAGCGTCAAGCCTAGCGGCGCGGCTGCAAGCACATGGCAGCTCGATAACGGCGGCGGGACCACCCCCTTCTGGGGCATGGGCGGAGAAGAGGATCTTGGCGGCGGCCTGAGCACCGTGTTTGCCATTGAGAGCTTCTTCCGCTCCGACACAGGCGAGGCCGGTCGAAACCCGACCGACTCCCTCTTTGCACGCAATGCCTATGTCGGCCTTTCTTCAAACAAGTTCGGTGAACTCAGGCTCGGCAGAAATTCCACGCCCATGCTCTATCTGACGGGGCAATTCAATCCCTTCGCCGGCTCAACGCGCTTCTCACCGCTCAATGTCCAGAACTGGATCCCCTCTTTCGGGCGGCTGATTCATGGAGATACCGGCTGGAGCAACTCGGCGCGCTACATCTCGCCAACCATGGCCGGCTTCAGCGTCCAGGTCATGTACGGGCTGGGCGAGGCGGCCAACAACAATGGCACCAACAATCTGGGCGGATTCATCCGATACCAGCGCGGCGCACTCGATGTGGCCGTTGGCGGCAATCACACCAAAGTGGGACCAGCCATCACGGCGCTCGAACCCAGCCAGAAACTACTGTTCGCCGGAGCTTCCTACGACTTCAAGGTGCTCAAGCTGTTCGGCACCTTCAACATGACCAAGAACGGTCGGTCCGAGCTGCGCACATATACCTATCAGGCCGGTATCTCGGCCCCGCTCGGACCCGGCCAGATCAACGCCAGCTACGTGTGGACGAAGAACGATCGCAGAACCCTGGATGACTTCAACCGAGCCACCGCGGGCATTGGCTATACCTACAACTTCTCCAAGCGCACCGACGTCTATGCCAACTATCTCTACGACAAACTGACTACCGCCGCCACCGGGAACACTTTTGGCGTCGGATTGCGCCACAAGTTCTGACCGCACGGCGGCGCAGCCTGCCGGCCGGGAAGCCTGCCGATCGTCGGCGCGGGCTTCCTGGCACCGGCGAGGTGCCCGCTGTTCTGAGATCAGCCCCCCAACCAACCTATAAGCGCGCGAACGCGCGGCGGGCACCGTCGAGAGGTTCCGAGCGCCGCCATTTTCAGGAGACCTCATGCCTATTCAGCGCTTTTCACACGTGGCCTATCGCTGTGCCGATGCCAGCAAGACGGTCGACTTCTATACGCAACTACTCGGCCTCGACTTCGCCTTCGCCGTTGCGGAAAACTACGTTCCGTCGACCGGCAGGTTCGACCCGCACATACATGTGTTCCTGCGCGTCAGCCCCGGATCCTATCTGGCCTTCTTCGAGCTGTCCGAGGCTGCGGAGATGGGGTTCGATCCGAATACTCCGGACTGGGTCCAGCACATTGCGTTGCAGGTACCCAGCGTCGAAGAAGTCAGCAGCTTCAAGGAAGCGCTGGAGAGCGCAGGCATCGCCGTGATCGGGATTACCGATCACGGTATTTTCAAATCGATCTATTTCCGCGATCCGAGCGGACATCGCGTTGAAATCACCTGCGATTCACTGAGTGAGGAGATGTCCGAGCAACTACGCAGCAGATCGAAGGCGCTGCTTGATGAGTGGAGCCAGACACGCCGCGCGCCCGACATCGGCATCCATCGTTCGGGAGATCTCGCAGTTCCTGACGTGCCCAAGCCAAGCATTTAATCAAGGAAGCAGAGCATGAACGTCCTTTTTGAACACGTCGCGATCGATGTGCGACCTGGAGTCGTGATGGAAAGCCAGTCTGGCCTCCAGAACCTGCGGCCCAGAATCTACGGCGTACTGGGGCGCCCGGCCACCGGAAATCCCAAGACCGCGGCCCTGATCATGCATCCGACGTCCAACTACATGGGGCACTATTTCGTTGGGCCGCTGGCCGCGATGAATGTGCCATGCCTGGCACTCAACTCCCGCTACGCGGGCAACGATGCCCTGTTGCAGATGGAGCGCGTCATCCTTGACCTCGGTGCCGGTATTCGGTATTTGCGCGATCGGGGCTACCAGAAGGTTATCCTGATCGGCAGTTCCGGTGGCGGCGCTCTCGCAGCGTTCTATCAAGCGGAATCGGAAAACCTGACCGTGCATGAGTTCATCGAAGGTGGCCCGACCGGGGTCACCAGGAATGACCTGCCTCCGGCTGACGGCATTGTCCTTAGCGCCGCGCACCCGGGGCGCGCAGAAATTTTCGCCGAATGGGTCGACCCCGCGGTAACGAACGAGAACGACCTGTTTGCAACCAACCTGGAACTGGACATCTACGACGGTCCGATCCAGCCGCCCTTTACACCGCAGTTCATCGCCACGTTCCGCGCAGCACAGCTTGCGCGCCGCGCGCGGATCGAAAGCTGGGTAGAGGACGAGATCGCGGCACTCACGAGGCGACCGAACGGGCCGGCAGATCGCATCTTCGTCATTCACCGAACCCATTCCGATCCGCGCATGATCGACCTGGGCCTGGATAGCAACGATCGCAAATGGGGCAGCGTGTGGGGCGATCCACGCACCGTGAACTTTGCTGCCAACGCATTCGGCAGGGTGACGAGTCTGCGGGCGTTCATGTCACAGTTCTCATCGAAATCCCGTGCCCTGGGCCCGGCCAACCTCAAGCAGACCAGCGTGCCGGTGCTGCTGCTCGTGCACACCGCCGATGCCTCCACTTTCCCGAGCACGCGAGATGCATGGCAGGCTTCAGCCGAGGGACGTATCTCGACGGTGAACCTGGCGCGTGGCAACCATTATCTGGTCGGGCAGACTGAACTGGTCGAATACGGTGCAAATTCGATTGTCGACTGGATCGGCAGGAACGTTCACTGAGTCCCCGCCTGCGCGGGGAAGAGGTCGGCTCTGAGCTGTGCCCGAGCCGCCTCCCCTCTCAACGCGAGGCTTCGGCCAATGCGCTTTCGCCCAGCAGCATCTCACCAATGCCGCGCCCGCCGGGGATCATCGGCCAGACGTTCTCGCTGCCGTCGACGTGGATGTCGACGAAGACGGTGCGCGTCTTCTGCGCCAACGCCTCGCGCAGGGCCGGCTCCACCTCGGCCTCGGTCGTCACTGACAGGCCGACGTGGCCATAGGCCCGTGCCAGCGCCGGGAAGTCGGGCAGCGCTTCCATGTATGACTGCGAGTAGCGCCGCTCATATTCGACGTGCTGCAGCTGGCGCACCATGCCCAGGTAGCCATTGTTCAGCGAGACGATCTTGACCGGCAGATCGTACTGTTTGCACGTAGACAACTCCTGGATGCACATCTGGATCGAGCCGTCACCGGTGATGGCGATGACGTCGCGCTCCGGGAACGCATGCTTGACACCCATCGCATAGGGCAGGCCCACGCCCATCGTGCCCAGCCCGCCCGAATTGATCCAGCGGCGCGGCTGCGTGAAGCGGTAGTGCTGGGCGGCCCACATCTGATGCTGGCCGACGTCGGAGCAGATGATGGCGTCGGCGCCCGCCAGCCGGCTCAGGGTCTCGATCACGTACTGCGGCTTGATGCGCAGGCCGTCGCGCGCATAGGCCAGGCACTGGCGTGCCCGCCAGCCGTCGATGCGCTGCCACCAGTCGGCATGGTCGGCCAGCGGCGTTCGCGCTTCGCGCAGCATGGCGACCAGCTTGTCCAGCACCCGGCGCGCATCGCCGACGATCGGCACGGTCGGGCGCACGCGCTTGCCGATGCTCGCGGGGTCGATGTCGATATGAATGATCTGCCGCGGCGTCGCGCAGAAGTCGGCGACATCACCGATCACCCGGTCGTCGAAGCGCGCGCCGACGGCGAGCAGCACGTCGCATTCCTGCATGGCCCGGTTGGCCTCATAGGTGCCGTGCATGCCCGGCATGCCGAGGTAGCGCGAATCGGCGGCGGGGAAAGCGCCGAGTGCCATGAGGGTGGTGGTGACAGGCACATCGGCGAGCGCTGCCAGTTCCCGCAGCGCCGCGGTGGCGCCTGCCGTCACCGCCCCGCCGCCCACGTACAGGTAGGGCCGCCGTGCTTCGCGCAGCAACTGGGCAGCGTGCCGGATCTGGCCATCATGGCCTTCCACCGCGGGCCGGTAGGAGCGGATTTCGACCTTGTCCGGGTAGTGGAATGGCGCGCTGGCGAGCGCGACGTCCTTCGGGATATCGACCAGCACCGGCCCCGGACGCCCCGTGCGGGCGAGATGGAAGGCCTTCTTCAAGGTGACTGCCAGGCTGCCGACATCGGCCACGAGGAAGTTGTGCTTGACGATGGGCCGGGTGATGCCGACCGCGTCACATTCCTGGAAGGCGTCTTCGCCGATCATTGACGTCGGCACGTTCCCCGACAGCACCACCAATGGGATCGAATCGAAATACGCGGTGGCGATGCCAGTGACCGCATTGGTCACGCCCGGGCCGGACGTCACCAGTGCCACGCCCACCTCACCGGTGGCGCGGGCATAGCCGTCGGCGGCGTGCACGGCTGCCTGCTCGTGGCGCACCAGCAGGTGCTGCAGTGCGGACTGGCCGGCGATGGCGTCGTAGATCGGCAGCACTGCCCCACCCGGATAGCCCCATACTGTGCGCACGCCCTCCGCGAGCAGCGCTTCGACGATCATCTCTGCGCCGCGCAGGACTCGCGGGGCGTTTGCATTGGGCGTGGCGGGGGTATTGCGGAACTCCGGGGTCGGCATGTTCATGAATTGACTCTCTTCTCGATACTGTCCGCCGATGGCGCAGACGTGAAGGAAGAATTCTAGGAACAGACCGGCCGCATGGGCTGCCGAACTTGGCCTCCGGCACTGGCGCCCGCAGTGGATCGTGCCGCAGCTGGTGTCGGCACTGCGCGAATCTTCCGCCGACAGGGCAAATGCAACAAACTACTTGTCGTCTACCGCGCCATGCCCGAACCGTCCAGGCCGCAACCGCCGTGCCCGGAGCATTCTAGTCAGCTGATTCCCTGAGCATGGCCGGCGCCTGCCATCTCAGTGAATCAGCGACCGACTGCGATTGGCTACCCGACCATCGCTTCCTCAATTCCCTCCGCGACTGCTTCTACCCTGTCAGCCAGCAATCCAAGGGAGGCCCGGCAGAGCCCTCGCAAGGCATCCAACGTAGCCGGCTGCAGGGCTACGCTCCCCTCTTCTGCGTCGCATTCGCTGTGCGTAACCAACGTCAGTACACAGGCCGTGCCTCGCGCAACCGCATCGGCTTGATCCAACAGATTCAATAGCAAGAGTTGCCGAGGAACAGGTAGCGCGTCCTCACGCGCTGCACGGCGGGTTTCGGGGCTGAACCGCGAAAGGGAATCATCGAGTCGGGGTGGGGTGAAGGTGTCGGGTTCGATGTTGGACTGGTACATTGCTGACCTCTGTAACGTAGAAGTGGAGGCCCGCCGCTCATTCTCACTTGAGGTGGCGGGCCCGACGACGGGGGTGAGAAAACCGGACGTTACCCGGTCCAGCCGAAGCTGGCCCCGCCCGGCCCGCCGTAAAGTGAAGGCGCACAAAAGCGCAACGGACTCGAAAATTGCCGCTTACGCGAGCGTCCGCTGTAACGTGAACCGGGTTCTCACACCCGACTCCTGTTGATCAGGAGTCCAGCCAGTCTAGAGAACCCTGCCGTTCACAATCAAGGAGCAGATTGTGAAGGATCGATACGCTAAGTCAAGCGTAACAGTTGACTCCACAGAGCGGTGAGCTCCACGCCTTGGCGAAGGCACGCATCACGGTTTACAGGCAATGCCTTGATGGCATTCACAAGGTACTTCGGCGGATTTGTGGTGCTGGTGAGATGTTGTCTCAGTTTGAACCGCCTGGTTCCGCCCTCCTGGGCGGGTCACTTTTTGTCCGAGCGACAAAAAGTAACCAAAAAACGCGTCGCCTGTGCGGCTGGCAATAAATTCCGCGGCGTTGGTCATATGGGCGGCGGTGGTTGCCGTTTTGCGGGGTTGCCCGTTCGACCCAGCTACGCTCCCTGTCTGGTGCCTACGTCGACGGACTATTGGACGAACCCGACTTTAGGCTATTGGCAGCCTGCTAATCAGGTCATCGGTAGGACGCCTTCGGCTGCGCTGCGCGCACTCAGTATCGTAGATCGGGTGCTCTGGCACGGAGTGCGTCGCTGCGCTCGCACGGCGCTGTCGTGATGCTGGGCCCAAGGCGCAAATCAGGAGGTGGCCGTCCCTCTGCCACCGTCAGCGCATTTTGAGCCGGCGTAGCAGCCGTAGGCGTCCCCGCGATATGGTCGGCAGCAGGCGGCCTACGCCCTGCATGGGGATCGTTCAATAGTGGGTTAACGCAGACGCTGTCACTAACTCACATGGCGTTAGCAGGGTCGAACGGGCAACCACGCCCAAACGGAAAGCACCACCGCTCGAACTACAAACGCCGTGAAATTGGTTGCCAGCCGCATAGGCGACGCGTTTTTTGGTTACTTTTTGTCGCTCGGACAAAAAGTGACCCGCCCAAGAGGGCGGAACCAGGCGGTTCAAACTGAGACAACATCTCACCAGCCCCCCAAGCCCCTCCCCCCTCAATCC
>NZ_JBYSZI010000069.1:0-29327 GCF_058787075.1 Cupriavidus sp. FW305-46 | reverse complement strand
GGCCGGCATTGCGCCGGCCGGAACTTCAGGTCAGATCACGCCTTGCGCCAGCATGGCGTCGGCCACCTTGACGAAGCCGGCGATGTTCGCGCCTTCCACGTAGTTGATATAGCCATCCGCCTTCTGCCCGTGGTGGATGCAGTTCTGGTGGATGTCCTTCATGATCGCGTGCAGCTTCTCGTCGACCTCGGCATGGTGCCAGGACAGGCGCATGGCGTTCTGCGACATTTCCAGTCCGGACGTGGCAACGCCGCCGGCATTGCTGGCCTTGCCCGGGGCGTAGAGGATCTTCGCATCGACAAAGCGGTCCACGGCTTCCAGCGTCGACGGCATGTTGGCGCCTTCGGCCACGCAGATCACGCCATTGCCGAGCAGGGTCTCCGCGTCGTTGCCGTCCAGCTCGTTCTGGGTGGCGCACGGCAGCGCCACGTCGGCGGGCACGTGCCACGGGGTGCGGCCGGCTTCGAAGGTCATGCCGTGGCGGGCGGCAAAGTCAGACAGGCGGCCGCGCTCTTCATTCTTGAAGGCCATCACTTCGGCCAGCTGCTCGGTGGTCATGCCCTGCGGGTAATGCAGCACGCCGCCGGAATCGGACAGCGTCAGCACCGTGGCGCCCAGCTCGATCGCCTTCTCGGCCGCGTACTGGGCCACGTTGCCCGAGCCCGAGATCAGCACGCGCAGGCCGTCGAAAGCGCGCCCGCGACGGTGCAGCATCTCCTGCGCGAAGTAGACCGTGCCGTAGCCGGTCGCT
Organism: Cupriavidus sp. FW305-46; assembly: GCF_058787075.1. Classification (NCBI taxonomy): domain Bacteria; kingdom Pseudomonadati; phylum Pseudomonadota; class Betaproteobacteria; order Burkholderiales; family Burkholderiaceae; genus Cupriavidus; species Cupriavidus sp. FW305-46. The sequence continues at coordinate 28,576 of NZ_JBYSZI010000069.1, read as the reverse complement.
TCCGGGCGCATCAGGCTGCCGCCGTAGGCCAGGCCCTTGCCGGTAAAGACGCAGGCGGACTGGTTCGACAGCTTCTTCATCATGCCGGCCATAAAGCCGACTTCGCGCGCACCCACGCCGATGTCGCCGGCCGGGATGTCGGTATCCGGGCCCAGGTGGCGGTACAGCTCGGTCACCAGCGCCTGGCAGAAGCGCATCACTTCGCCATCGGACTTGCCCTTGGGATCAAAGTCCGAGCCGCCCTTGCCGCCGCCCATGGGCAGCGTGGTCAGCGCGTTCTTGAAGGTCTGCTCGAAGCCCAGGAACTTCAGCACCGACAGGTTCACGGTCGGGTGAAAGCGCATGCCGCCCTTGAACGGGCCGATCGCCGAGCTGTGCTGCACGCGGAAGGCGCGGTTGACCTGCACGCGGTTCTGGTCGTCGGTCCAGGCCACGCGGAACTGGATCACGCGCTCGGGCTCCACCAGCCGCTCGAGCAGGGCCTGGTCGGCGTAGCGCGGATTGCGCTCGACAAAGGGCCAGAGCGTCATCATCACTTCCTTCACGGCCTGGAGGAATTCAGGTTGATTGGGGTCGCGGCGGGCAACCCCCGCCAGGAATGCGTCAAGGGAGGGAGAATTCACGGATGTCTCTTGCTGTGCTGGAGTGGCTGGATCCGGCAGCCTTGCCGGCTTGGTGCCGGTCTGTGGTGCCGTCGGGCGTTGCGCCGATGGAAGGTGGGTGGCCTCCGGTTGTCCGCACAGTCACGGCGGGCCGTGCCTGTCGGACAACGCAGCACTTTAGCACCAGCGTGGGGCACATGACAGTCAAAACACCTGTGACAGCGGCGTGAAAGCCGCATTTTAGTGCATGCGGCGGGATTTCCGTGCGATCAGCGGACAGCGTTGTGTCCAGCGAGTGGGTTCCCCGGCCTTCAGGCGATGAGCAGCCTGGCGCCCCGCTCCTTGAGCGCCGCGGCCAGTTCCGGCTCCGGCGCCATGTCCGTGATCAGCCAGGCGGCCTGCTCGCCATGCTTGATGTTGACCCCGGTATTGCGGCCGAACTTGGTGTGGTCGGCGACCACGCAGGCCACGTCGGCGGCCAGCAGCATGCGGCTGCGCAGCTCCGCCGCGGCGCGGGAGAAGTCGCAGATCTCGCCGCGCGGCGTGACGCCGCCGATGCCGACAAAGGCAAAGTCGGTGTGGTAGCGCGACAGCTGTTCAATGGTGTCCCAGCCGTGCGTGGCGTCTTCGTTGTCCTGCAGCTCCCCGCCCAGCACGATCACCCGGTTGCCGTTGCGCCGGCCCAGCAGCTGGGCAATGGCAAGGTCGTTGGTGTAGACCAGCAGGTTGTGGTGGCCATGCAGCGCCTGCGCCACCGCGTGGGTAGTGGTGCCGTAATCCAGGATCAGCGAGGCGCCGTCGCGCACCAGCTCCGCCGCGCGCACGCCGATGGCGCGCTTGCCTTCCGCATTGACTGCGGCGCGGGTCTGGGTATCTGGCTCGGTGCGGTCCGAGGCCAGCGCGCCGCCGTGGGTCAGCACCAGCAGGCCACGCGCGGCCAGCGCGTTCAGGTCGCGCCGGATGGTCTCGCGCGAGACGTCGAGCTCGGTCACCAGTTCGCTGATGGCCAGCGCGCCGGTGGCGGACAGCTGGTCGAGGATGTATTTCTGCCGTTGTTCGGCGAGCACGGTGACTCCGGGAGCGTCAGGTATTGGGGGCTGATTCTAGCGCAGCGGCTGCTGTGGTTTGCCAAGGACCATGGGCCCGCCCCCGACCGACAGCGCGCCCCCTCTCCCGCAAGCGGGAGAGGGAGCCAACCAGCGGCAAGCTCAAGCTCCCCAAGTACTTCAGCACCCTCACGCCCAGGGCAGCGTGACCGTCTTCAGGTTGGTGAAACTCTTGGCCGCCTCCTGCACCCCCTCCTTGTACCCCAGCCCCGAGTCCTTGATGCCGCCGAACGGCGTCAGCTCGATGCGGTAGCCCGGCACTTCCCACAGGTTGACCGTGCCCACATGCAGCGAATTGGCGATCCTGGTGAAATCCTCGATGCGGTTGGTGCAGACCCCGGACGACAGCCCGAACGCGGTGCCATTGGAAATCCGGATGGCATCGTCCACGTCGCGGAAGGTGATGATGGGCGAAACCGGCCCGAAGGTTTCTTCGCGCACCACGGTCATCGACGGGTCCACGCGGTCCAGCACCGTCGGCGAATAGCTGGCGCCGTTGCGCTGGTTGCCTACCAGCAGCCGCGCACCCTGCGCCACTGCCTCATTGACGCGGGCCTCGAACAGCTGCGCGGCCTGCTCGTCGATCACGGTGCCCATGTCCACGCCGCGGTCCATCGGGTCGCCGTATTTCCACGCGCGGGTCTTCTCCACCACCAGTTCGGTAAAGCGCGCGGCCACGGCTTCATGCACCAGCATGCGCTTGACCGCGGTGCAGCGCTGGCCGGAGTTCTTGTACGAGCCCTGCACCGCCAGGTCCGAGGCGCGGTCCAGGTCGGCGTCGTCCAGCACGATCAGCGGGTCGTTGCCGCCCAGCTCCAGCACCACGCGCTTGTAGCCGGCCTTGCTGGCAATGTACTTGCCGATCGCCACGCCGCCGGTAAAGGTCACCAGGTCCACGGCGGGGTGCGTGATCAGCTCGTCGGCGATCTCGCGCGGGTCGCCGGTGATCACCTGCAGCATCTGCGGCGGCAGGCCGGCTTCATACAGCAGGTCGGCCAGGTAGAACGCCGACAACGGCACCTTTTCCGACGGCTTGAGCACCATGCGGTTGTTGGTGGCGATCGACGGCGCCACCTTGTGCGCCACCTGGTTCATCGGGTGGTTGAACGGCGTGATGGCGCAGATCACGCCCAGCAGCGGCTCGCGCTGGGTCATCACGCGGCGCTTCTTGCCGTGGGGGGTCAGGTCGCACGAGAACAGCTGGCCATCGTCGCGCAGCGCCTCGGTGGCGGCAAAGCCAAGCACGTCGGCGACGCGGCCGATCTCATACAGCGAATCCTTCTTGGACAGGCCGGATTCCAGCGTGATCAGGTCCGATGCCTCCTCAGTGCGTTCGCGCAGCAGCGCGGCGGCGCGGTTCAGGATGGCGGCGCGCTCATAGCGCGTCAGCGTGGAGCGGTAGGCCTGGCCAACTTCGAAGGCACGGCGCACATCGTCAAGCGTGGCCTTGGGCACGGTGCCGACCAGCGTGCCGTCATACGGGTTGCACACTTCGATCACGCGCTCGCGCACGATCTTCTGGCCGTCGATGCGCAGGGCCTCGGCGCGGAAATGGGGGCTGACGGCGCCAGCGGGGAATTGGGGGGCGTTCATAAGTCTCCTCCGGTCAACACGGTTCGGTACGGCTCGATGCACTCAGTGCAGATGGTTCAGCGCGACATCGAAGATGTCGAAGTTGCGCAGCTGGGCCTTGCCGGGGATACCGGCCGTGGCGCGATTGAATACCAGCGGCACGGTCTGCTCCGACACGCCGCCGTGCGAGCGCAGCGGCGCGTCCAGCCCGGACAGGTCGTGGCGGCTGTGGCTGGTGCCCAGCACCACATGCTTGTCGCTGGTCACCACCAGGTCGCCGACGCGGTCGGGCGGCAGTTCGAAGCGCGCGCAGGCCTCGGCGTTGGTCAGCACGCTTTCCACGCCCTGCAGGTCGGACAGCCGGGCCTGGATCGCGGCCGGGTCCGCATCGTCGGGCAGATAGATGGTGGCGTAGGACCCGAGCGCACCGTGGTGGACCACGTAGGGGTCGGTGATCGGCAGGATCACGCGCGCGCCACCGTCTTCCACGCCGCGGCCCAGCCATGCGTCCAGGTGGTCCTGCAGGTAGATCACGTTGGGCGCCTTGGTGGCGTCGTCGTGCTTGGCGTTCATGCCGTGGTCGGCGGTCAGCGCGACCACACAGCCCAGTTCGTCCAGCCGCGCCAGGTACTTGTCCATCATGGCGTAGAAGGCGTTGGCGCCGTCCGAGCCGGGTGCGAACTTGTGCTGGATATAGTCGGTGGTGGACAGGTACATCAGGTCCGGGCGGCGCGTTTCCATCAGGCGCACGCCGGCGGCGAAGACAAACTCAGACAGCTCCGCGCTGTACACGTCGGGAACCGGCATGCCGACCAGCTCGACCACGCCGTCGATGCCGTTCTCTTCCACCGTGGCCTGGTCGGCCTTCTCCGACGAGAAGCAGATGCCCTGCATGCCATGGCCCAGCAAGCGGCGCAGCTTGTCCTTGGCGGTCACCACGGCGACGCTGGCGCCGGCATCGGCAAACGCGGCCAGGATGGTGCCGGCGCGCAGGTACTTGGGGTCGTTCATCATCACTTCCTCGCCGCGCCCGCCGTTGGCGCTGCGGTCAAAGAAGTAGTTGCCGCAGATGCCGTGCACCGCCGGCGGCGCGCCGCAGACGATGGACAGGTTGTTGGGGTTGGTGAAGGTGGGCACCACGCAGGCGCCGCGGAAGGCAGAGCCGGCTTCCAGCAGCCGCTTCAGGTAGGGCGCGCGGCCGCTGGCGGCGGCGGCTTCCAGGTAGTCGAACTCGCAGCCGTCGACGCAGACCACCACGACAGGCTGCTGCATCCAGCGGTAGGTGCGCTGGTTGACGGTAAGGGTGCGGGTATTGGTGTCGGGCATGGTGGGTTCCTGTGCGTAGGCGCGATCGGGGTCGTCAGCTTCAGTAAATTCAGTCGGATTCAGGCGGCAGCACCCCTGTCGGCGCTGGCCGGGTCCACGGCGGCATGCATGCGGGCGCGGCCACGCTCCACGTGCTCGCGCATCAGGCGCGCGGCCAGTTCGCCGTCGCGCGCGGCAATCGCCGAGACGATGGCGCGGTGCTCGCGGGTGGAATCGGGCATGGCGGCGTGGCTGCCGGACAGCGCCTCGCGGCGGAACAGCGTCAGCTCCTTGACCAGGCGCCGGTAGGTGTCCAGCAGCTTGCGGTTACCGGCCAGATCGACCATGCGGTCGTGGAACGCCAGGTTCAGCCGCGTGTATTCGTCGACATCGCGCGCCTGGCTGGCCGCGTCCAGCGCCTCCACTAGGGCGCGCAGTTCGCGCAGGCTCTCGGGCGTGACGCGGGCGGCCAGTTGCCGGCCGATGAATTCATCGAGCACCGCGCGCAGCTCATAGATCTCATCGGCTTCCTCCACCGAAATGGCGCGCACGAACACGCCGCGGTTCTTCTCGGTGCGCAGCAGGCCGGCCTGCTCCAGCGCCCGGAAGGCTTCCCGCACCGGTCCGCGCGACACGTTCAGCTGCCCCGCCACCTCGATCTCATTGAGCTTGGCGCCAGGTGGCAGGTCGCCCGACATGATCCGCAGTTCCAGTTCACGCTGCACCAGGGTGGTCAGGGACTGGCTCTGCAGGATGGTGATTTCGCTCGCCAGCGGCGCTTGGCGTGACATGAAAACTCCCCGTTTGTGACGGATTAAGCAGTATCGAAAATCCTTATTGCCATTAAAGCAAGCGGTTTGTATATTGTCAACAATCAAGGCATCGGTACAGCGCGCAAGGTAAATAACAGAGCGCTGAAAGCCAGGCATATGCCTTGCAAGTGTTGTAGCACAAGGGTTTATCGGTGTTTCAATGTTGTGCAGCACGCCTCGTGGCATTGCAACATATTCACCAAATCGACACATATCTCCACCTACAATGCCAGAAGGAGTCCCCATGCAACCGTCCTTCAGATCCACCCTGCGCACCGCCGCCGCCCTGCTTGCGCTAGCCGCCTCCGGTACGGCGCTGGCCCAGAAAACCACCCTCACCGTCTACACGGCGTGGGAGATCGAGACCCTCAAGCCGTACGCCGAGGGCTTTGCCAAGGTGGCGCCCGATATCGAACTGAAGTACGTGCGCGACTCCACCGGCGTCATCACCGCCAAGGCGCTCGCTGAAAAAGGCAACCCGCAGGCCGACGTGATCGCCGGGCTGGCTGCGTCGAGCCTGGAACTGCTCAAGCAGGAAGGGATGCTGGCGCCCTACTCGCCCAAGGGCTTCGAGAAACTGACGCGCGACTACAGCGACAAGGCCACGCCGCCGTCCTGGGTGGGGCTGGACGTCTGGGGCGCAACCATCTGCTTCAACACCATCGAAGCCAAGAAGCGCAACCTGCCGCGCCCCGAGACCTGGAAGGACCTGGCCAAGCCCGTCTACAAGGGCACCATCGTGATGCCCAACCCGGCCTCCTCCGGCACCGGCTTCCTGGACGTGACCGCCTGGCTGCAGCTCTATGGCGAGCAGGATGGCTGGAAGTACATGGATGCACTGCACGAGAACATCGCCCAGTACACCCATTCGGGCTCCAAGCCATGCAAGCAGGCCGGCTCGGGTGAGTTCCCGATCGGCATCTCGTTCGAGCTGCGCGCGCACAAGACGCTGGCCTCGGGCGCGCCGATCGAGATGATCTTCCCCAAGGAAGGCCTGGGCTACGACATCGAGGCTGCCGGCATCGTCAAGGGCACCAAGAAAATGGAGGCCGCGCAGCGCTATATGGACTGGCTGGCCAGCAAGGAGGCCAACCAGCTGTTTGCCAGGGACTGGGCCATCGTCGCCTATCCGGGCGTGGCGAGGAAGATCGAGACCATCCCGGCCAACTACGAGCAGATGCTGGTCAAGAACGATTTCAGCCATATCGCCAAGAACCGCGAGCGCGTGCTGGCCGAGTGGCAGAAGCGCTATGCCAGCAAGTCGGAGAAGCAGCCCTGAGCGCCTGAGCGCCGTCGTGTACCTGCGCCCTCGCCCCACCTGGGGCAGAGGACGCCGGGTCTCCCAACAGAACACACCGGGCCCCACGCCATGCAGACCTCCCCATCCACGGCCGAGACCTACCTCAGCCTGAAAGGCATCCACAAGCGCTTCGGCGGCAGCAGCGGCGCCTTCGTGGCACTCCACAACATCGACCTGGACGTGCGCCAGGGCGAGCTGCTGTGCTTCCTGGGCCCGTCGGGCTGCGGCAAGACCACGCTGCTGCGCATCATCGCCGGGCTGGAATCGCAGAGCGCCGGCACCATCCACCAGGGCGGGCGCGACATCTCCACGCTGCCGCCGATGGAGCGCGACTACGGCATCGTGTTCCAGTCCTACGCGCTGTTCCCCAACCTGACGGTGGCGGACAACGTGGCCTACGGCCTGGTCAACCGCCGCATGCCGCGCGACCAGCGCCGCGCCCGCGTGGATGAGCTGCTGACGCTGGTGGGGCTGCCCGAGCGCGGCAACCAGTACCCGGCGCAGCTGTCCGGCGGCCAGCAGCAGCGCGTGGCGATTGCACGCGCGCTGGCCACCTCGCCCGGCCTGCTGTTGCTGGATGAGCCGCTGTCCGCGCTCGATGCCCGCGTGCGGGTGCGGCTGCGCAGCGAGATCCGCGCGCTGCAGCAGCGGCTGAACATCACCACCATCCTGGTCACGCACGACCAGGAAGAGGCATTGTCGATGGCCGACCGCATCGTGGTGATGAACCAGGGCGCGATCGAGCAGGTGGGCACGCCGGCGCAGATCTACCAGCGCCCGGCCACGCCGTTCGCCGCGGACTTCGTCGGCAAGACCAATATGCTGGGCGCGCGCGTCTGCGGCGACGGCGAACTGCAGCTGGGTGGCGTGCGCATGCGCTGCGCCGCGCCCCCGGGCTGTTGCGCCGACGAGGACGTGCAGGTGTTCTTCCGCCCCGAAGACGTCTGCGTGCGCGGCATCGAACAGCATGGCCCCAACGTGCTGGAGGCCACCGTGGACAAGATCGAGTTCCTCGGTGCGTTCTCGCGGCTGACGCTGCGCCTGCCTGACGCAGCGTCCGGCGCCCTGTACGCCGACCTCTCCCTCAATGACCTGCACGAGCTGCGCCCGAACACCGGCGACCTGCTGCGCCTGGCCATTCCCGCTGACCGTATCCGCATTTTCCGCCACGCATGCGCATGAGCCTCACTGCGGCGCCGGCCAATACGTCTGCCACCATGCCGGCCACCGATACCGTCCCCGCCACCGCCACCAGCGCGCCGGCCGGGCCTGCCAACCCCGGCGCGCAGCCCGCGCCGCCGGCCCTGGTCGCCACCGCCGTGCGCGCGCACTGGACCGACCGCCTCGCCCACGTGCTGCTGGCGCTGGCCGCGCTGGCGCTCGCCTGCTTCGTGCTGGCGCCGATCGTGATGATCCTGGCCAAGAGCGTGCAGAACCGCGACGGCAGCCTGGCCGGCATCGCGCACTTCCGCGCGTACCTCGAGTCGCCCGCGCTGCTGCGTTCGGTGTGGAACAGCCTGTGGGTCTCTGCCCTGGCCACCTGCATCACCGTGCCGCTGGCATTCAGCTTTGCCTATGCGCTGACGCGCAGCCGCATCGCCTGCAAGGGCCTGCTGCGCAACCTGGCGCTGATCCCGCTGCTGGCGCCATCGCTGCTGGCGGCGATCTCCTTCATCTTCTGGTTCGGCAACCAGGGGCTGTTCAAGCCGTGGATGGGCAGCACGCAGATCTACGGGCCGCTGGGCATCGTGGCCTCGCTGGTGTTCGCCACCTTCCCGCATGCGCTGATGATCCTGATCACCGCGCTGTCGCTGACCGACGCGCGGCTGTACGAGGCGGCCGATGCGCTGGGCACCTCGACCGTGCGCAAGTTCTTCACCATCACCGTGCCGGGCGCGCGCTACGGCCTGGTCAGCGCGGCCATGGTGGTGTTCACCTATGCGATCTCGGACTTCGGCATCCCCAAGGTGATCGGCGGCAACTTCCATATGCTGGCCACCGACATCTACAAGCTGGTGATCGGCATGCAGGACTTCTCGCAGGGCGCGGTGGTGTCGCTGATGCTGCTGGTGCCGGTGGCCGTCACCTACTATGTCGATGCGCGCGTGCAACGGCGCCAGATGGCGCTGATGTCGGCACGCTCGGTGCCCTACGTGCCGCGCCGCAGCCACCGCTTCGACCTGGCCATGGCGGTGTTCTGCTGGCTGATGGCAGCGCTGATGCTGGCGGTGATGGGCATGGCGATCTACGCGTCCTTCGTCAAGCTGTGGCCGTACAACTTCTCGCTGTCGCTGAACCACTACCGGGTGGGGCTGGTCGAGGGCGGCGTGGTCGATTCCTACCTGAACAGCCTGCGCATGGCGGGACTGGCCGCGGTGATCGGGCCGGTGTTCATCTTCACCACCGCCTACCTGCTGGAGAAGACCCGCGGCATGGACTGGCTGCGCAGCTTCGTGCGGCTGATGGCGGTGCTGCCGATGGGCGTGCCCGGGCTGGTGCTGGGCCTGGGCTACATCTTCTTCTTCGTGCCGCAGGCCAACCCGATGCACGGGCTGTACCAGACGCTGGGGATCCTGGTGCTGGTGACCATCGTCCACTATTACGCGTCGTGCCACCTGACCGCCGTGACCGCGCTCAAGCAGCTCGACAGCGAGTTCGAGGCCGTGTCCGCCTCGCTCAAGGTGCCCTTCTACAAGACCTTCTTCAAGGTCACGGTGCCGGCCTGCCTGCCCGCCATCCTGGAGATCTCGCGCTACCTGTTCATCAATGCGATGACCACGGTCTCGGCGGTGGTGTTCCTGTACGGCGCCGACACCAAGCTGGCCTCGGTCGAGATCGTCAACCTGGATGAATCCGGCGACATCGGCCCCGCGGCGGCAATGGCGACGCTGGTGGTGCTGACCTCGGCCTTCGCCTGCCTGCTCTATTACCTGCTGCAACGCGTGCTCGATCGCAAGACCCAGGCCTGGCGCCAGGGCAACGACTGACATTCCCTTGTATCCACTCCTTCCCAATCAGGAGCTCACCATGATTCGCGGCAACGACCCGATCCTTCTGACCCCCGGCCCCCTGACCACCTCGCTCGCCACCAAGCAGGCCATGCTGCGCGACTGGGGCTCGTGGGACGCCGCCTTCAACGCCATCACGCGCAGCCTGTGCGACGACCTGGTGCGCATCGTCCACGGCGAAGGCACCCATGTGTGCGTGCCGATGCAGGGCAGCGGCACCTTCTCGGTGGAAGCCGCCATCGCCAACGTGGTGCCGCGCGACGGCAAGGTGCTGGTGCCGCAGAACGGCGCCTACTGCCAGCGCATCCTCAAGATCTGCAAGGTGCTGGGCCGCGCCAGCGTGGAACTGCCGATCCCCGAAGACCAGCCCGCCACCGCCGCGCTGATCGAAGAGGCCATCCGGCGCGACCCGTCGATCACGCACGTGGCGCAGGTGCACTGCGAGACCGGCGCCGGCGTGCTCAACCCGCTGCAGGAAATCGCCGCGCTGTGCCAGCGGCTGGGCAAGGGGCTGATCGTCGACGCGATGAGCTCGTTCGGCGCGATCGAGATCGACGCCCGCACCATGCCGTTCGACGCGCTGGTGGCCGCCACCGGCAAGTGCATCGAGGGCGTGCCGGGCATGGGCTTCGTGCTGGTCAGGAAAGACGTGCTGGAAGCCAGCCAGGGCAACAGCCACTCGCTGGCGCTGGACCTGTACGACCAGTACGTCTACATGCAGAAGACCACGCAGTGGCGCTTCACGCCGCCCACGCATGTGGTGGCGGCCTTCCGCACCGCGCTCGACCAGTTCCTGGAAGAAGGCGGCCAGCCGGTGCGCGGCGCGCGCTACCGCAGGAACTGCGACACGCTGGTGCAGGGCATGGCCGCGCTCGGCTTCCGCGCCTTCCTGCCGGCGGCGGTGCAGGCGCCGATCATCGTCACCTTCCATGCGCCGGCCGACGCGCGCTATGACTTCAAGACCTTCTACGCCAGGGTGCGCGAGCGCGGCTACATCCTGTATCCGGGAAAGCTGACGCAGATGGAGACCTTCCGCGTCGGGTGCATTGGTGCGATCGATGACAACGAGATGCGCAATGTGGTGACGGCGATTGGCGAGGTGCTGCGCGAGATGGGGATCAAGGCGCAGGCGCCGCTGGCGGAAGCGGCTTAAGCCACCTTCCTCCAGCGCCTGGCAACAGGCACCCCTCTCCCGCAGGCGGGAGAGGGGTGCAGACAAGCGGGCTTGCAAACCCATCAGAAATCCGCAAGAACAACCCCTCCTTCATGCCCCTCCCCCCAGACTTTCACGGCCTCGCCTTTGCCGCCGTGATGCTGTCCGCGCTGATGCACGCGTCGTGGAATGCCATCGTCAAGATCGGTGGCGACCGCTTGTCGTCGATGGCGCTGATCGACACCTTCTGCCTGCTGGTGGCGCTGCCCTTCCTGTTCCTGGTGCCGCTGCCCGCGCCGCAGGTGTGGCCCTTCCTGCTCGCCACGGTGGCGCTGGAAGTCGGCTACAAGCTGTCGCTGGTGGCCGCCTACAACCGTGGCGACTTCAGCCAGGCCTATCCGCTGATGCGCGGCTCGGCGCCGATGATGGTGGCGATCCTGCTGTTGCTGACCGGCAGCGAACGGCTGGGGCCAGGCGGCTATGCCGGCATCGCGCTGATCTGTTGCGGGCTGGTCAGCCTGGTGCGCTGGCGCCGGCAATCGCCCGACCTGCTCGGCTTTGCGCTGCTGGCCGGGGCCTGCCTGGCGGCCGGTACCGTGATCGACGGCACCGCGGTCAAGCGCTACGGCGAGGTCTTCACCTATATCGTCTGGCTGCAGGCGATGTCGCACATCTTCATGCCGACCTACGCCTTCAGCCGGCGCGGCACCGCGCTGGTCACGCTGATGCGCACGGAATGGAAGCGCGCGTGGATCGGCGGCATCAACCGGGTGGGCTCGTATGCGCTGATGCTGTGGGCCATGACCATGGCGCCAGTGACCAAGCTGGCGGCGCTGCGTGAATCGAGCGTGATCTTTGCCGCGCTGCTGGGCCACTTCCTGCTGCGCGAGCCCTTCGACCGGCGGCGGCTGATTGCGACCGCGCTGGTCCTGGCGGGGATCCTGACACTGCAACTGGCGCGCTGATCCGTCGATGCATGTTGCATTTTGTGTTGTTTGTTGGCGTTTTTTTGCATAACATGGCAGGCAACGCCAACCACTTCCCTGCCGAGGTTTTCCCGCCATGTCCCCTGTCATCCCTTCCCACTCCCGCGTCGTCATCATCGGCGGCGGCATCATCGGTTGCAGCGTCGCCTATCACCTGACCAAGCTCGGCTGGAAGGATGTGGTCCTGCTGGAACAGGGACAACTGTCCTGCGGCACCACATGGCACGCGGCCGGGCTGGTCGGGCAACTGCGCTCGCAGGAAAGCATGACGAAACTGATCCGCTACTCCACCCAGCTGTACAGCGAACTGGAAGCGGAAACGGGCCTCGGCACCGGCTGGAAGCAATGCGGCTCGCTGTCGGTCGCGCGCACCGCGGAACGCATGACGCAACTGCGCCGCACCGCGGCGGTGGCGCGGGCCTATGGCGTGGATTGCGAGGTGATCTCGCCCGCCCAGGCCGGCGAACTGTGGCCGGTGATGCGCACCGACGACCTGCTTGGGGCGGTCTGGCTGCCGGGCGACGGCAAGGCCAACCCGACCGACCTGACCCAGGCGCTGGCGCGCGGCGCGCGCAGCCGCGGCGCGGTCATCGTGCAGGATACGAAGATCACCGCGATCCATACCCGCGATGGCCGCGCCACCGGCGTGAGCTGGCGCAACAAGGCCGGCGACGAAGGCCGCATCGAGGCGGAGATCGTCGTCAATTGCGCCGGCCAGTGGGCGCGCCAGGTCGGCCAGATGTGCGGCGTGACCGTGCCGCTGCACTCGGCCGAGCACTATTACATCGTCACCGAGCGCATTGCCGGCGTGCACCCTGACCTGCCGGTGATGCGCGACCCGGACGGCTTCATTTACTTCAAGGAAGAAGTGGGCGGGCTGGTGATGGGCGGCTTCGAGCCCAATGCCAAGCCGTGGGGCATGCAGGGCATTCCTGAGCCGTTCGAGTTCCAGTTGCTGCCTGATGACTGGGACCAGTTCGAGATCCTGATGGAGAACGCGCTGATCCGCGTTCCGGCACTGGAGTCGGCGCAGGTCAAGCAGTTCTACAACGGACCCGAGTCGTTCACGCCGGACAACAACTTCATCCTCGGCGAAGCGCCCGAGCTGCGCAATTTCTACGTGGGCGCGGGCTTCAACTCAATGGGGATCGCGTCCGCCGGCGGCGCCGGCATGGCGCTGGCGGAATGGATCGTCGCGGGCGAGCCGACCATGGACCTGTGGCCGGTCGATATCCGCCGCTTCGCCGGCTTCAACGGCAACCAAAGCTGGCTGCACGACCGCGTCAGGGAAACGCTGGGCCTGCACTACGCGATGCCATGGCCCAACCGGGAACTGGATACGGCGCGGCCGTTCCGCCGCTCGCCGCTCTATGCCCACCTGCACGCCGCCGGCGCCAATTTCGGCAGCAAGATGGGCTGGGAGCGGCCAAACTTCTTCGCGCCTGCCGGACAATCGCCCGAGATCCGCTACTCGTTCGGGCAGCAGAACTGGCTGCCGTGGAGCGGCGCGGAACACCGCGCCTGCCGCGAGGCGGTGGCGCTGTTCGACATGAGTTCGTTCTCCAAGTACATCGTCAAGGGTGCCGATGCCGAGGCCGTGCTGCAATACGTGATGAGCAACGACGTGGCCGTGCCGCCGGGGCAGACCGTGTACACCGCCATGCTCAACGACCGCGCCACCTATGAATCCGACCTGACCGTGACGCGGCTGGCGCACGACCAGTACCTGCTGGTGACCGGCTCGGCGCAGACCACGCGCGACTTCAACTATGTCGAGCGCCTGATTCCCGCCGACAAGCGCTGCGCGATCGTCGATGTCACCGGGCAGTACGCTGTGCTGGCGGTGATGGGCCCGCGCTCGCGCGAGCTGTTGCAGAGCGTGTCGCGCGCCGATTTCTCCAATCAGGCGTTCCCGTTCGGCACCTCGAAAGAGATCGATCTCGGCTATGCCACGGTGCGCGCCACGCGCCTGACCTATGTGGGCGAACTGGGCTGGGAGCTGTATGTCCCGGTGGAATTCGCCGTCGGCGTCTATGACACTTTGCACGAGGCCGGGAAACGCTTCGGACTGGTCAACGCCGGCTACTACGCCATCGAATCGCTGCGTATCGAGAAAGGCTACCGCGCCTGGAGCCGCGAACTGAACACCGACATCCATCCGTTCGAGGCCGGACTGTCGTTTGCCTGCAAGCTGAACACCGACATCCCGTTCCGCGGGCGCGAGGCGCTGCTGAAGCTGCGCGCTGCCGGCGGTGCCGCGCAGGTGCGGCGGCGCGTTGCCGTGGTCACGCTGGACGGTGCCAGCGAGGCCATGCTCTGGGGCGGCGAGGCGATCCTGCGCACTGCCCCGGACGGCACCGTGCGCCCCGCCGGCTTCGTGACATCGGCCGCGTTCGGCCACACCCTTGGGTGTCCGGTGGGCATGGGGCTTCTGGCACGCGCCGATGGTCCCGCCGACGCGGCATGGATCGAGGCAGGCAAGTATCACGTAGACCTGGCCGGGGAACTGCTGCCTGCACGCATCCACCTGCGTGCGCCATACGATCCGGCCAGCGAACGGACCAAGGCCTGATGATGCAAGCAGATACCGGAGTGCCCATGCCAGTGGTCCAGACCGAAACCGCCAGCTACATCCTGACGCTGTCGTGCCCCGACCGTCCCGGCATTGTCCATGCCGTCTCGGCGCTGCTGGTGGAAGCCGGCGCCAATATCGTCGATTCCGCGCAGTTCGGCGATCGCGACAGCGCACGGTTCTTCATGCGGGTGCACTTCCAGCGGCCGCTGCCAGAAGGCCAGGATGCCGGCGATGCGCTCGCCGCCCTGCGCAGCACGCTGGCGGGCGTGGCGGCCGCGCATGAGATGGACTGGGCGCTGCACGACGCCGCGCGCAAGCCGCGCGTGATGCTGATGGTGTCAAAGATCGGCCACTGCCTGAACGACCTGCTGTTCCGCTACCGCACTGGCCAGCTGCCCATCGAGATTCCGGCCATCGTCTCCAACCACAAGGACTTCTACCAGCTTGCGGCGAGCTACGACATCCCGTTCCATCACCTGCCCCTGCTCAATGCCACGCCGCAAGGCAAGGCCGCGCAGGAAGCGAGGCTGTGGGATCTGGTCTGCGACTACAGTATCGACCTGGTGGTCCTGGCCCGTTACATGCAGGTCTTGTCCGACGACCTGTGCCGCCGCCTGGAAGGCCGCGCCATCAACATCCATCACTCCTTCCTGCCCAGCTTCAAGGGCGCGCGCCCCTACGCGCAAGCCTATGAGCGCGGCGTCAAGCTGATCGGCGCCACGGCCCACTATGTGACCGGCGACCTCGACGAAGGCCCCATCATCGAACAGGAAGTCGCGCGCGTGGACCATGCCATGGACGCCGCGCAGCTGACCGCCATCGGACGCGACGTGGAATGCGTGGCGCTGGCGCGGGCGGTGAAATGGCATGCGGAACATCGGGTCCTGCGCAACGGCGGCAGGACGCTGGTGTTCCGCTGAACGGGCAGCCTTTGCCGCCGCTTCAGCCGGCTGCCGCCCGCCGGACCTTGCGCAACGCCTGCTCCAGCGCATCCATCGAGATCGACCCGAGCGCCAGCCGCAGCGCATGCGGCACGCTCGCGCCGACCGCGAACGGCTCGGCCGTCGTCACCAGCACACCCTCGTGCTCCAGGGCGGCCACGACCTGGTCGGCGCGCAGGTCCTCCTCGAGTTCAAGCCACAGGTAGTATGAAGACGGGTGCGCCGTGACGCGGCAGCCGCGCAAGATGCGCCGCGCCAGGCTCTGCCTGCGCCGGGCGTCCTTGCGCTTGCGATCTTCCAGGTCATCGACGATGCCGGCTTCGATCCAGAGGCAGCCGAGCGCCACGGTCAGCGACGGCGTGTTCCAGGTTGACACGCGAATGGCGCGTTCCAGGGCCGGCACCAGCGGCGCGGGCACCGCGACGAACCCCATCCTCAGTCCCGATGCCACGCTTTTCGACAAGCCCGAGACGTAGACGGTCCGCTCTGGCGCGAAGGTGAACACCGGTTTCGGCGCCGGTTCGGCAAGGAAGGCGTAGGCGCCATCTTCAATGATCAGCAGATCATGCCGTTGCGCCAGGGCCGCAAGGCGGCCGCGGTCCGCCTCGTTCATGACATAGCCCAGCGGATTGTGCATGGTCGGCATGGTGTAGACCGCCCGCACCGGACGCCGCTTGCAGAGCGCGGCAAGGCGATCCAGGTCCAGGCCCGCGGCGGTCGCCGGCAACGGCTCCAGGTCGAGCCGGTACAACTGCGCCAGCGCCTTCATGCCCGGGTACGTCAGCGCGTCAACCGCCACCACGTCGCCGGGATTGAGCAACCCCATCACCGTCACCGCCAGGCCCTGCTGCGCGCCGTTGACGATCAGCACCTGGCTGCCCGGCACCCGGATGCCGCGGTTGCGCAGGTGCCGGGCAACGGCCTGCCGTTCGTGCGGGCGCCCGCCCTGCGGCGCGGAATGCAGCAACGCGTCAAGGTCGCCCGAAGCCGCGATGCTGCGCAAGCCATCGCGCAACAGTTCAACCTGCCCGGGCAGCGACGGATAGTTGAAAGTCAGGTCCACCGCGCCGGCGCGCACCGGATGCTGCTCCAGCCCCAGGCCGCGCGGCAGCGAGGTATCGCGCACGAACGTGCCCCGGCCGGTCTCGCCGACCACCAGGCCGACGGCCTCCAGTTCGACATAGACGCGTGCCGCTGTCGCCAGCGCGACGCCGTACTGCTTCATCAGCGCACGCACCGTCGGCAGTTGCGTGCCCGGAGGCAGTTCGCCGCGATGAATGCGCGCGGCAATCTCGTCAACAATGATCTTGTAGCGCGCGTGGGCCATGCTTTGTATCTAGAACAATGCTTTGCGTGTATCAGGCCAGAAGAATAGCCTGCATGCCTAGTCAACGCTAACCATTTCCTGCACATGATTGCCCTGACCACCCTGTCGATCTTCGCCGCGGCAGTGATGCTGCTGCTCCTGTCACCCGGCCCGAACATGGCCTTCGTGATGGCACATGGCATCACCTATGGCCTTCGGGGCGGCGTTGCGACGGCACTGGGGATTGCCGTGGCCGACCTGATCCTCACGGTCCTGACAGCCACCGGGATCACCGCCCTGGTGATGGCGTGGGCGCCGGCGTTCGACCTGATCCGCTATGCCGGCGCGGCCTATCTGCTGTGGATGGCGGCCAAGGCGCTGCGGCAGCCGCTTGCGCTGAAAGAGGCAGTGGTGACTCAGGCCTCCTTGCGCTCGGTGTTCGTGCGCGCCATGCTCAACAGCCTGCTCAATCCCAAGGCGCTGCTGTTCTTCATGGTCTTCCTGCCGCAGTTCGTGGATCCCGGCAAGGGCGGCGTGGCCCGGCAGCTGCTCGTGCTCGGCCTGGTCCTGACAGTGATCGCCACCGTGTTTCACGCATTGCTCGGCGCGGCTGGCGGCACCGTGCGCCGCTTCCTGTCACGCCATCCCAAGGCGGCAACATTGCAGTCGCGCGGCCTGGCAGCCGTGCTGGTGCTGCTGGCGCTGCGGCTGGTGCTGACCTCACGCCCGGCCTGAAGCCTTTTCCCACGCAGAGCCCCTGATGTATATCGCAGCCTTTATTTACCGGCCCGGCCAGGCCGATGACGAGTTCCACCGCCTTAGCGCCCTGATCGACGAGATCGCCGCCGGCATACCCGGCTTTGTCGGTGCCGAGTCCTGGCGTTCGCCGGATGGCCAGTTGTCCAACGCCAGCTACTACTGGCGCGACAAGGACTCCCTGCAGGCCTTCGCCACCCACCCGCGGCACCTGGACGCCAAGCGCCAGTACCGCAAGTGGTATGACGGCTATCACGTGGTGATATCCGAAGTGCAGCGCGCCTATGGCGACGGTTCGCTCCAGCACTTCGTGCCCGACAGCCGGCGCCAGCGGCAGGGCTAGACGCCTTCACCTGTCCGGCCGGTCTTTGCACGGCCGGCCGCACGCCAGGATATGAATGATTCTGGCGGCGATCTGAATTCTTTCGATCCCTGCCGCCGCCCGCGCGGCATGGATCTGCCTGTCTCTTCGTGCAGATAACGGCTCCAGGCATGGCTCGCGGCACCGGCCCGCGCCATGACGCAATGCACAACCGCGCGGCCGCGGGTATCAACCCCTGCTGATAACCGCTATTCCACACCTCGACTTGCGGTATACCCTGACGTCAACGCACAATCGCCCGGTCAGCGCGCCAGGCCGTGCCACGACAGATAACAAGACATTGCCCCACCTCTCACCAGCCCTCTCCGGCGCCACGGCTACGCAGCCAGGCCCACGCACGCGGCATCGCCGCATGCAGCCAGGCACTGCTTCGGCCATCTTGTCACGATCCCCGTTGATCCCACACGTCGCGCGCCGGCTGCAGTAGCAGCGCATTCCCGAGGAATCCTTATGCCCAGCTTCAACCCTTCACGGCGCACTTTCCTGAAAGCCAGCGTCGTGGCCGGGGTGTCGGTCTATATCGCACCCATCGGCGGCAAAGCCTTCGCGGCATTGTTCGAAGACAAGCTCCTGACCCCGGTCCAGTGGGACCCCAAGGCCGGCGTCCCGAAATTCCGCATCGACGGCATTGCCAAGGTCACCGGCGCCAAGGTGTTCGCGCGCGATATCCGCTCGCGCGACATGCCGCACTGGCCGCAGCAGCAATCGCACGCCTTCATCCTGCGCGCCACGCAGGCCGACCGCACCTATGAGGGCTTCGACCTCGCCGCGCTCGGCGACGACCTGATGCCTGACCGCGTGGTCACCGCGGAAGACCTCGCCCGCGACGGCGTGGCCTTCCCCGCGTTCTACGGCGCAGACATGCTGCTGCCCGCGGGCAAGACTCCGGCCTACCTGGGCCATGCGGTGGCGATCCTGATCTACCACGACTTCGCGCGCTTCCGCTTTGCCAAGGACAAGCTCAAGTTCCGCGACGACGTGATCCGCTACGGCGCCAAAACCGGCGCGCTGGAACGCGATCCGTGGGGCACCTTCCGCTTCGTGCGCGTGGGCGGCACCACGCCGTATGACGACGACGTGTTCTCCAGCCTGAAGAACGCGCCGGTGTTCCCCAGCATGATGCGCAAGCACCAGCCGGTGTGGCCGGACGGCAAGGACCACGGCCAGCTCGGCGAACAGGGCATGTACCACGCCGACGCGATCCGCGCGCAGCTGGCCAGGCCGCCCGAGGACTGGCTGGTGCTGGAGCGTGAGTACAACTCGCAGTCGGTCGATACCGCGGCGCTGGAGCCCGACAACGCCAACTGCTGGTACGACGCCGCGGCGCAGGCGCTGCACCTGGTGGTGCCGACGCAGTCCCCGATCGAGGTCGCCGAGAGCGCGGCCGAGATGCTGGCGAAGGCCAAGGGCGCGTTCCCGGTGAAGCAGGTGTTCCTGCACCCGTGCTACACCGTGGGCTACGGCTCCAAGGACCACTACAACTTCCCGTTCTACGGCCTGGTCACGGCGCTCTATGCCGAGGGCAAGCCGGTGTGCCTGGCCAACGACCGCTACGAGCAGTTCCAGACCTCGATCAAGCGCCACGCCTTCAAGATGCGCTACCGCATCGCGGTGGACCGCAAGACCGGGCTGTTCCAGGCCTTCCAGGGCGACCTGGAGGCCAACGGCGGCGGCCGCGCCAACTTCTCGCCCTCGGTGGCGATGGTGGGCGCCACCGCCGCGCAATCGATCTACTACTTCCCGAAGAACGACCTGACCGCGGTGGCAATCGCCTCGCGCGCCATCGACGCAGGCTCAGCGCGCGGCTACGGCACGCTGCAGAGCATGGCCGCGACCGAGATGATGGTCGACGAGTTCGCCGAGCAGCTCAAGCTCGACCCGATCGAGTTCCGGCTGAAGAACGCCTTGCGCTCGGGCATGAAGAACACGCAGGGCGCGATCCCGGCCGGCGCGATCCGTGTCGATGAAGTGCTGGAAGCCGCGAAGGTCCATCCGTTGTGGACCGGCCGCGCGAAGAAGAAGGCGGAGTACGAAGCCGCCAACCCCGGCCGCCGCTACGGCGTGGGCTTTGCCTGCGTGCAGAAGGACTTCGGCACCGGTGCCGAAGCTTCGTTTGCCAGGGTCGAGATGAAGGCCGACGGCAGCATCGCGCTGCACCACTCCGGCGCCGAGATCGGCACCGGCATGTCGACCTCGCAGGCCGCCGCGGTGGCGCGCTGGCTGGGCAAGCCCGCGGCCGAGGTGCGTACCTCGGTCACCGATTGGGCCGACCTGCCGGTGGTGACCTCGGGCGACCCGTACCTGATGAGCCAGGCCGAGCAGGACCGGCTGTGCGCCAACCCGCGCTGGTCGCCGTCGTACGCTTCGCCCGCCAGCGCCACCAACTCGGCCTACTACTTCACCCACAGCACGCGCGAAGCCGCGCGCGTGATCTTCATGCACGGCCTGTGGCCGGCGGCGATGGCGATCTGGAGCCAGGGTATCGGCGGCGGCCAGGCGGCCTCGCTGGTAGTGCGCGTGGAAGACGCGCGCTGGGTCGAGGGCAAGCTCAGCGCCGGCGGCCTGCAGGCGCTGCCGCTGGAGCAGCTGGCAGCCAAGGCGCATGAGATGGGCCTGGTCACCGGCGCCACCGTGCACGTCTTCAACCGCTGGCAGTGGAGCGAGGCCGATTTCGACATCAGCGGGCACGCCGCGCGGCTGCCGGTGGATGGCCTGTCGGTACGCTACGGCGATGGCGCCGACGGCGCGCGCAAGGCGCGCATGCGCACCAGCGGCGGCTACGACGTGCTCGACCGAAAGAAGGTCTACGTCGCGACCACCCAGCGCAACAATGCCTCGGTCACGTACTACAGCGCGGTCGGCACCTTGGTCGAGCTGTCGGTGCATGAGGCCAGCGGCAAGGTCGAGGTGCTGTCGCACCACTCCATCATGGAGTGCGGTACGCAGCTGTCGCCGCAACTGGTGTCCGGCCAGCTGCAGGGGGGCATCGCCATGGGCATCGGCCACGCGCTGCATGAAACCCTGCCGCTCTACGAGGACGGCCCTGGCAACGGCACCTGGAACTTCAACCGCTACCACCTGCCGCGCGCCAGCGACGTGGCGGTGTGGACCCAGACCGGCACGGTGCTGCCGCCCGTCTCTGAAACCGACCCGCCCAAGGGCATCGCCGAGGTGGTGATGATCCCGGTGGTGGGCGCCATCGTCAACGGCATCGCGCATGCCATCGGCCACCGCTTCACCGACCTGCCGGTCACGGCCGAAAAGATCCAGGAGGTACTGGCATGAGCATCGCCACCCAACCGCTTTCCCTGAACATCAACGGCAAGGAGGTCGGCCCGCTCGACGTGCCCGAAGGCCTGATGATGATCGACTTCCTGCATGAATACCTGGACCTGACCGGCTCGCGCCTGGGCTGCGGCCAGGGCATCTGCCATGCCTGCGTGGTGATCCACGACAAGGCCGACGGCACCAGCGAGGAAGTGCGCAGCTGCATCACCGGCGCGCACTGGTTCCAGGGCCGCAAGGTGCGCACCGTGGAAGGCCACGGCAAGCGCAACGAGAAAGGCGAGGTGGTGGAGCTGACGCCAGTGCAGCAGAAGTTCCTGGACCACTTCAGCTTCCAGTGCGGCTATTGCACGCCGGGCTTCGTCAACGGCGCCACCATCCTGGTGGAACAGCTCAAGCGCAAGCCGGTGGCGAAGGACAAGGTAGACGAGACCATCACCACCGCGCTGGACGGTCATATCTGCCGCTGCACGGGCTATGTGCGCTACTTCGAGGCCGTGAAGGACGTGATCACCAGCACGCCTGGACTGGTCAAGGACAGCGGGAGCGCCAAGTGATGCAGCGCCCCGCCTTCCTGAATTTCGCCCGCGCGGCCCTTGCCGCGCTGGCCGCCGCAACGCTGGTGGCCGGTTGTGGCGGCAACACCGAAGCCGTCGCGCCTGCCGCCGACCAGGCGCCCAAGGGCCAGCTGCCGCCCGCCGAACAGATCGCGCGCGGCCGCTACCTGGTGCGCGCGGCCGACTGCGCCGCCTGCCATACCGCGTCGCAGGGCGCGCCGTTTGCCGGCGGCGTTGAGCTGGCCTCGCCGTTCGGCAAGTTCTACGGCACCAACATCACGCCCGACAAGACCCACGGCATCGGCAACTGGAGCGCAGACGACTTCTACACCGCGCTGCATGACGGCAAGACCCCGGACAAGCACCTCTATCCGGCGATGCCGTACACCTCGTACCGCGGGCTGTCGCGCGCGGATACCGATGCCATGTATGCCTACCTGATGCAGGTGAAGCCGGCCGCGGTGCCGAACCGCCCGCACGACCTGCAGTTCCCGTACAACCTGCGCTTTGCGCTGGCGGGCTGGAACCTGCTGTTCCTGGAGGACAAGCTGCCCGATGCCTCCGCCGGCAATTCCGAGTCGTGGCAGCGCGGCCGCTACCTGTCCAATGCGCTCGGCCATTGCGCCGAGTGCCATACGCCGCGCGCCGCGTTCGGGCGGCTGGACCTGTCGAAGCCGCTGGCCGGCGCCGCGCTGGCACGCGTGGGCGCGCCGGAAATCACCCCGGCCGGGCTGGCCGCACGCGGCTGGACCGCGGCCGACCTGCAGCAGTTCTTTGCCATTGGCATCGCGCCACAAGGCTCGGCCTTCGGCGAGATGTACCCGGTGGTGCATCTGAGCAGCCAGTACCTGAACCAGGGCGACCTGGCGGCGATGACGACCTACCTGCTGGGCGACAAGCCGCCCGCACCGCAGCCGGTCAAGCCCGTCAACGCCGATGCCGCGCAACTGGCGCCGGGCCGCCGCCACTATGTGGCGGTCTGCGCCGGTTGCCACGGCCGCGAGGGCGAAGGCAAGCCGCACGTGGCGGTATCGATGGCCGGCAACTCGACCGTGCGCAACACCGACGCGCGCAACCTGATCGTGTCGATGCTCGACGGCATCGAGGCGCAGCGCTTCCCCGGCCTGGAGGCCATGCAGGACATGCCGGGCTTTGCCGCGCGCATGAGCGACGAAGAACTGGCGCAGCTGGCCAACTACCTGCGCGCCACCTGGGGCGGCCAGCCGGCCGACGTGACGCCCGCCGCGGTCAAGGCGCTGCGCGCCGCAGGCTCCGGGCACTGAAGCCCTGCCCCGGGTGTTCCATTCTGGAACACCCGGTGTCACGCGCTGGCACAGCCGTGCCGGCGCGTGACATCTCCCACCCGTGCCACGCGCACTCGCCCCTCGCTTTTCCCCGTTTTTTCGTTCGATTCACGCCCCGGCACAGCTCTTGCGATCTGCCTGCCGTGCGCACGGCCGGAATGCCGTGACGACACCACAGAAATCTCTGAACGGAGCGAGACATGAACATGGCGGAAATCGCCCAGCTGGGCGTCAGCAACCCCTACAAGCAGCAGTACGAGAACTACATCGGCGGCGCCTGGGTGCCGCCCGCCGGCGGCGAGTACTTCGAATCGATCACGCCGATCACCGGCAAGCCGTTCACGCGCGTGCCGCGTTCCGGCCAGCAGGATGTCGACGCCGCGCTGGACGCCGCGCACGCCGCCAAGGCCACGTGGGCTCGCACCTCGACCACCGAGCGCGCCAATATCCTGAACCGCATCGCCGACCGCATCGAGGCCAACCTGAAGCTGCTGGCCGTGGCCGAGAGCATCGACAACGGCAAGCCGGTGCGTGAAACCACCGCCGCCGACCTGCCGCTGGCGGTCGACCACTTCCGCTACTTTGCCGGCTGCATCCGTGCGCAGGAAGGCGGCATCTCCGAGATCGACGCCGACACCATTGCCTACCATTTCCATGAGCCGCTGGGCGTGGTCGGCCAGATCATCCCGTGGAACTTCCCGCTGCTGATGGCCACCTGGAAGCTGGCGCCGGCGCTGGCCGCCGGCAACTGCGTGGTGCTCAAGCCCGCGGAGCAGACGCCGGCCTCGATCCTGGTGCTGATGGAAGTGATCGGCGACCTGCTGCCGCCGGGCGTGGTCAACGTGATCAACGGCTTCGGGCTGGAAGCCGGCAAGCCGCTGGCATCGAGCCCCCGCATCAGCAAGGTGGCCTTCACCGGCGAGACCACCACCGGCCGGCTGATCATGCAGTACGCGTCGCAGAACCTGATCCCGGTGACGCTGGAACTGGGCGGCAAGTCGCCCAACATCTTCTTCGAGGATGTGCTGGCCGCCGACGACGCCTTCTTCGACAAGGCGCTGGAAGGCTTTGCCATGTTCGCGCTGAACCAGGGCGAGGTCTGCACCTGCCCGTCGCGCGCACTGATCCAGGAATCGATCTACGACCGCTTCATGGAGCGCGCGCTCAAGCGCGTGGCCGCGATCCGCCAAGGCCATCCGCTCGACACCGGCACCATGATCGGCGCGCAGGCGTCCGCCGAACAGCTGGAGAAGATCCTGTCGTACATCGACCTGGGCCGCAAGGAAGGCGCGCAGTGCCTCACCGGCGGCGAGCGCAACGTGCTGGACGGCGATCTCGCGGGCGGCTACTACGTCAAGCCGACCGTGTTCGCCGGCCACAACAAGATGCGCATCTTCCAGGAAGAGATCTTCGGGCCGGTGGTATCGGTGACCACCTTCAAGGATGAGGAAGAGGCGCTGGCCATCGCCAATGACACGCTCTACGGGCTCGGCGCGGGTGTCTGGACACGCGACGGGGCGCGCGCATTCCGCATGGGCCGCGGCATCCAGGCAGGGCGCGTGTGGACCAACTGCTACCACGCCTACCCCGCGCATGCGGCATTCGGGGGCTACAAGCAGTCCGGCATCGGCCGCGAGAACCATCGCATGATGCTCGACCACTACCAGCAGACCAAGAACCTGCTGGTGAGCTACAGCCCCAACGCGCTCGGGTTCTTCTGACCATGGCGGGCTCGACGTCCGCTCCCGCCACCGCGCCGGTCGCACGCGTGGTGGCAACCCCGGCCGCGCTCGCGCTGATCGCGGAACTGGCCGCGCGGCATGGCCCGCTGATGTTCCATCAGTCCGGCGGCTGCTGCGACGGCAGCGCGCCGATGTGCTACCCCGCCGGCGAACTGCTGGTGGGGCAAGCCGATGTCTGCCTAGGCGAGATCAGCGGCGCGCAGTTCTACATGACGCGGGCGCAGTTCGAGTACTGCCAGCACACGCGGCTGGTGATCGATGTGGTGCCGGGTGCGGGCGGGATGTTCTCGCTGGAGGGACGGACGGGGAAGCGGTTCCTGACCCGGTCGGAGCTGTTCAGCGATGAAGAGGCCGCGTGGCTCGCGGCGCAGCCGGGGTTGTGAGGATGATTGCTTGCTGATGTCGGTAGTTGCTTGCCGACGGAGTGCTCCCTCTCCCGCAAGCGGGAGAGGGAGCAAACAAGCAGGATAGGAAGTCCTTCAGCGCTCCGCTTCCTCGCCGCCTTCCAACCCCTCCCTCAACCTCCGATAGATCGTATTGCGCGACACCCCCAGCTCACGCGCCGCGTGGCTGACATTGCCGCCGTGCCTGGCGAGCGCCTGTCGGATCAGGCCTGCTTCCCAGTCGCGCATGCGGGCGGACTTTGATGGCGCCGGCGCCTGCACGGCAGCCGCCGCGTCACAGCGCTCCGCCTCATCGCCGCACTCCTGCTCAAACCCTTCCGGCAGGTGTTCCACCCCGATCTCCACCTCCCCTTCGGCCAGGATCGCCGCGGTGCGCAGCACGTTGGCAAGCTGCCGGATATTGCCCGGCCACGGGTGCCGGCGCAGCAGCGCCAGCACCTGCGCGTCGACATGCACCGGGGACGGCAGGCCGGCTTCTTCGCACTGCCGCTGCAGGATGCGATCGACCAGCAGCGGCAGGTCGCTGCGCTCGCATAGCGGCGGCAGGGTCACGGCCAGCGCATTGATGCGGTAGTACAGGTCTTCGCGGAAAGCGCCATCGGCAATCATCGCGCGCAGGTCGCGGTGGGTGGCGCAGACCACGCGCACATCGACCGGCAGCGCGCGAGCGCTGCCCAACGGGGTGACCGCGCGCTCCTGCAGCACGCGCATCAGCCGCACCTGCTGTGCCAGCGGCATGTCGCCGATCTCGTCCAGGAACAGCGTGCCGCCGTGTGCCTGCACGACCTTGCCCTCGCTGCCGCGGCGACGCGCGCCGGTGAAGGCGCCTTCTTCATAGCCGAACAGTTCGGCCTCGATCAGCGATTCGGGGATGGCCGCGCAGTTGACCGCGACGAAAGGCCCGCCGGCGCGCGGCGAGGCGGCGTGGATGGCGCGCGCCAGCCACTCCTTGCCGGTGCCGGTGCGGCCCTGGACCAGGATGGTGATATCGCGCCCGCTGACCTTGCGCACGCGGCGCAGCACCGCGGCCACGGCGGCGTCGCCGGTATCGAGCGCGGCCAGTGCCGGCGGCAGCGGGTCTTCGGCGCTGGGCTGGCGCACCGCGATGGGCGCGGCCAGGTATTCGATGCGGGCAAACACCTGCACCCGGCTGGGCAGCGTCAGCGTCTGCAGCGACCCCGCCGCGCCGCTGCGCACCTGCATCGCCACGCGCACGGGCTGGCCGAACAGCCCGGCAAAACTGGCCGCCGCCAGCGCGTGCGGGGCCAGCCCCAGCTGGAACAGGCCGCTGCGGTTGGCAGCCAGGAAGGCGCCGTCGGGCGAGAACGCCGCCATGCCCTCGAACAGCGTGCCGACGAACTCGGGCCGCGCATGGAAGCGCACCAGCAGCGCGTCCGGGAAGTGGTTCGCAAACAGGTGGTTCTCGATCATCTGCGCCGACATCCGCACCAGCGCCATGGTGTGCCGGTGGAAGCCGCGATGATCGCCGCTGACATCGAGCGCGCCCAGGATGGCACCGGTCGGGCTGGCGATCGGGGCGCAGGAGCAGGTCAGCTGGTGGTTGGACTCGAGGAAATGCTCGCTGGCGTGGATCAGGGTGGGACGGGCCTCGGCCAGTGCGGTGCCGATGGCATTGGTGCCCTTGCTCGGCTCCGACCACGATACCCCCGGTGCCAGCGCCACGCGCCGCGCCCGCGCGACGAATTCGCCGTCGCCCAGGCTGTGCAGGATCACTCCGCTGCTGTCGGTCAGCAGCACCATGCTGTCGGTATTGGCGATCTGCGCGTGCAGGGTCTCCATCACCGGCAAGGCATGGCGGTACAGGTCGCGGCTGGCGTCCACCAGCTCACCCAGCGCGCGCGGGCTGACGGCATCGAAGCCGGGCGCGTGGCGCACATCCAGCCCGAAGCCGGCCGAACGCGCATGCGCGCGGGCGATCAGGCCAGCGCGGTCGGCATCGGCCGGGTCGACATGGGCAGCCTGGCGGGCAACATCGGAAAGCGCAGCGGGATGGGCGGCACGGTGCATGGCGGCGGGTCTCCTGTATCAGCAGGCGGCGCGCGTCGCGGCCGCTGCCTGCCGTCCCGTGGCGCGTGCCGTGCAGCTCAGGTGCGGCGGCAGGCCGGGCGGCTGTAGTCCGGCAACCTTATCACAGGCTCCCGGCCATGTATTGCCCCCGCGCCATGCCGGGCCGGGGTCAGCGTTTTTCGTCGAGCAGGTCGTTCAGGATCTCGTCGAAGGTGGCCTGGGCATCTTCCAGCGCCTGCAGCGCCGCATCGAACGTCTGCAGCGCAAGCTTGGATGGCTTGCCGCTGCCCTGCGGCGGATAGTGGGCCTGCAAGGCGGTGAAGGCCACCTGCACCTGCCGCGTGGCCGCGACCACGCGCTCCATCGCCTGCGCCTCTTCGGCGCGGTATTGCTCGTGTTTCTGCTCGCTCATGCCTGTTTGCTCCGTATGCGCGCCGTCTCGGGAGGGGGTGCGCGCGCGTGAATGAGGTATATCGTACAAGAACTGCGCCGGCCGGCTTGCGCTACACGCTCGCGCCTGACAAAAATGAGGTAGGCTGCGCGGCTGGGCGGCAAGGCCGGCGCTGGTGCGCCTCGCCTGGCAGCGACACTGAAGACTAGCCATGCCATTGATCACCCGCCGTACACTGGCAGCCGCGCTGATGACTGCCAGTGGCTTCGCCTGCTACTGGACCTACCTGACGCTCAACCAGGAGCGGCTGCTGTTCGATGCGCGCCGGCGTCCGCCGCGCGACCTGCCCGACGGCATCATTGGCTACTCGCACCTGATCCCCGGCGGCGTGGTGCGCGGCTACATCTACCATAGCCCCGGCGACAACGTGCGCGACCTGCTGTTCTACCTGCCCGGGCGTGGCGAGGATGTGCTTGAAACGCTGCAGTACGCGCGCTGGCTGCCCGCCAGCATGGCCTTCGCCACCTATGACTACCGCGGCCTGGGACACTCCGACGGCCTGCCGTCCGAGGGCGCCGCAGTGGCCGACGCCAGCCAGTTCCTGCTGCATGCGCGGCGTGTCTTCCCCGACACCCGCGTGCATGTGGTGGGGCGCAGCCTGGGCACCGGCGTCGCGATCCAGCTGGCGGACCTGCAGGACTTCGACAGCCTGCAACTGATCACGCCCTACGACTCGCTGCTTGAACTGGTGCGCAAGCGCTTCCCGCTGGTGCCGCTGCGCCAGCTGATGCGCCACCATTTCGATTCGATCTCGCATTGCAAGAAGGTCGTGCAGAGCACCAAGGTGCTGCTGGCCGAGACCGATGAAGTCGTGCCCCATGAATGCTCGGAGCGGCTCATGGCCGCCTGGCCCGGCCCGGTGGCGCTGCAGACCGTGCCAGCCACGAATCACTTCACCATTATCGAACGCGAGGAAACCTGGCTGGCGCTGTGCGAATTTGCCCGGCATCACGGCCAGGCCAGGCTGCGCGTGGCTACGGCCCAGCCCGCCCCGCCTACCC
>NZ_JBYSZI010000068.1:0-31004 GCF_058787075.1 Cupriavidus sp. FW305-46 | reverse complement strand
GGCGGGGGTGGGGCGGCTTTGCGTGGAGACGAGCCTGGGCGCGGTCGATTTTGGCCAGGTTCTCGGCTAGTTGGGCTTGCTTTTGGGCGAGGGTGGGCTCTTGGGGAGCCGGGGTGTTGCTTTGCATGATTACCTCCAAGTGAGTGATGGAGGCTCGCAGTCCGCTGCTAACCGGGGGGGCGAGCACAGGGCCGGGTTAGTCAGTATGACTCCCCTGGAGCAAGGAGGGCTGGCCCGCCGCGAGGAATCAAACGCTCGCACATGACCGGTCAACGAAGCTGGCCGATTGGAAACGAATTTTGACATACTGGCCAGGTATGCAGGTCAGAGGGCGACTGCAAGTTTGTCCGGAACGTTACCGAACCCGTGTTCCGGCGGAGGTCGCTTGTCGGCCAGTTCCGGACCCTCGCCCAACGCTTCATGAGGACATTCAGAGGTCCGCTCTGCCCTGAAAGCCGACGGATGCAACCATCTCAGATCGGACCAGGCGACCGCGACGGCCGACAGACGCTGCAACGTCCTTTCACTGAAACACCGGTGCGGTGCAAAACTCAGTGCTCACGCTCGGCGGTCAGAAAATCGCTCACAGGACCTCCCACGCAGGACTGTGAAGCGGCAAATACGCGCCGCTTACACGCGGCGATACCGTCACACGCATGAGAGCCCGTTCGGAGCCTCGCTGGAAGCTTTCCCACTCCCACCTGACACGGGTGGTAGAGGCCGCCCCCGCTTCTGGCGTAGCGTAGCGTCATTCGATCGCCCAACCGATTTTCCCAATCGGCAAGCGACATCCGCCACGTGCGGCGCGGTTTAAGCTGCCGCAGATTGAGGAGACGCATTTCATGACTGGGCTTTCCGCAGTACGCCCCGACACATCCCCCAAGTACCGGCAGACGGTGTTTCCACAGCGCCGCACGCTTGTCGATTATCGCGACGACGGTACCATCGTATTGCGCTGCGCCAATCCGCCAGCCAACTCCGCCCAACAAGGACTTGGCGAGTACGCTGCACGTTGGGCCGCGCATCGCCCGGACGTCCGTGCGTTTGCAGAACGCGACAGTCAAGGCGACTGGCGGGCCATCACTTGGGCCGAACTCTGGCATCAAATCCTGGCCGTCGGCGCGGCGCTGTTGGACCTCGGACTCGATCGCGATCGACCTCTGCTTGTCCTATCGGGCAACTCGATCGAATTGGCGGTGTTGCTGCTGGCCGCCGAACATGTTGGCGTGCCGGTTGCACCGGTTTCGCCTGCCTACTCTCTGATGAGTCAGGATTTCACGCGCCTGCGTGACGTGGCGGAACTAGTACCACCAGCAGCGATCTTCGTGCAGGACGCAGCCCCATTTGCACGCGCGCTAACCACCATTGCAAAGCCCGGCGTCCCAGTGATCACGGTACACGGCGCAACGGATGGTCAATTTCAGTGGTCCGATTTCATCGCCGCTGAAGTCACCCCCGCGCGCCGGGCTGCCGTGGAGAATGCACACGCGGCAATCCAGGACCGTGACACGTGTCGCGTGCTCCTTACCTCGGGGTCCACCGGCGCGCCAAAGGGCGTGGCTCTGTCGCATGCCAATCTGCGCGCCGTCTCCGCGTACTACCTCGGCAACTTTCGAGCGTTGCTCGACCGCCCGTCCGCGTATCTCGACTGGCTGCCGTGGCACCACGGGTTGGGTGGTGTGCTCAACCTAACGCGCGCCGTCACAGTTGGCGGCAGCCACTACATCGACGATGGACGTCCCCTACCGGGCCAGTTCGATCGTACCGTGCGCAATATGCGTGATGTGGCGCCCACAGTTTTCACTGCTGTACCCACGGCCTGGGCCCTGTTGGTCGCGGAAGCCGAAAACGATCCCATGCTCGCGCGCAACCTGCTTTCAGAGGCGGTGAACTTCTCTTATGGCGGTGCCAGCCTGTCGAAGGATGTCTGGGACCGTATCCACGCGCTATCCGAGAAGACCATTGGCGAGCGCGTGGCCTTCTGCTCCGGACTAGCCTGCACCGAGTCAAGCGGCATCGGTCTCTTTTGCGGTTGGCCTACCGAGACTGCTGGCAACATAGGCGTTCCCGTACCGGGCGTCGAAGCCAAGCTGGTGCCGCTGCCTGGCGGCGACAGTCGCTATGAGATCCGCATCAAAGGGCCGTCATTGTTCACTGGCTATATCAATCGCCCCGACCTGACCGCCGCGGCATTCGACGAGGAAGGTTTCTTTCGAATGGGCGATGCGGTACGCCTGGTCGATCCTGGCGATCCCACTCGAGGCCTGAGCTTTGCTGGGCGCGCGGCAGAGGATTTCAAGCTGGCCAACGGCACATGGGTACGCACTGGTGCGATGCGGCTGGCCCTGGTCGAGCAATGTGCACCGCTACTCAACGATGCAGTGATCTGCGGCCACGACCGCGACTACCTCGCCGCCTTGGCCTGGCCCAATGTGGCCGCCTGCCGCCAACTCGCTCCGGAGTTGGCGGACCTCGATACCGATGCTCTGGCACACCATCCAATTGTCGTTGACGCCATCCGCGCGCGACTACGTGCGCAGTCTACCAGCGCCGCAAGCCTTTCAATTCGTCGCGTAATGCTGATGGCTGAGCCGCCCTCGCTGGACGCGAATGAGATCGCCGACAAAGGCTACGTCAACCAGGCAGCCACCCGTGCGCGCCGTGCGCATCTTGTTGAAGCGCTATTCGACCCGGAGCCAGCCGCGCATATTGCCCGCACGGAGTAATCGTAATGACCCCACAGATTCTGTGATATCGATTTCGGTGCCACTGCTCGAAGAGGCGCGATTTTTTGCGCACCCCACTTCACGCGGCCCGCTCTGCCACCATGCGGAGCATGCGCGCGGTATCTCTTACAGATCTGCAAGAAGGAGAGTTGATGGCGACAGAGACCATCCAATTTCGGGAGTCCGACCTATCGATTGTTGGTGGAGTCGCGGAATTCACGCACCGGCGACCAGAACATCGCAATGCACTGACCACGGAACTGGTGCTGGACTATGCCGACATGCTCGCCCGCGTCGAGTCCGATGAGGATGTCTTCGCACTTGTCATCACCGGCGCAGGAGGTTCATTCTGCGCGGGCGGCAATTTGAAAGCAGTGAAGGAGCGCCTCGGAACAGGCGACAACGTCGCCGCGTCCATGCGCCGAAACCTGACACGCGCTCATCAGACGCTTGCCCGTCTGCGCAGTCTCGACGTGCCAGTGATAGCGGCCGTGGGCGGCGCGGCATTCGGCACGGGTATGTCGCTGGCACTCTCCGCCGATTTCCTGATGGCGTCCACGCGCGCGCGCTTCTGCATGTCGTTCGGGAAACTCGGCTTAATACCGGACATGGGAGCGTTCCACACCTTGCCACGTCTGGTCGGCATGGTGAACGCGCGCGACCTTATGCTAACCGCTCGCGTGGTGGATGCCGAAGAAGGGAAGCAACTCGGCCTTCTACATTCGGTTCACGAACCGGATTCATTGACGAGCGATGCGCTGCACTTCGCGTCCCGCTTCAGGGGGGCGTCACGACGCGCACTGGGCACAACGAAACGTCTAACAGCGATACGTCGGGGGTCCGTGAAGGCGAGCCTTGATTGTTGTTGCCAAGGTGCTTCGAGTCTTAGCGATGGCCGCTTGAAACCCGGTAGCGGCCGTAGAGGTTCCACTAGTCTGAAGGGCCGTTCAGGGTCGGGAGCGGAAGTTCGACGCCGCGGCGGAGGTCGGCGACCGACGGACTTCCGAGTTCGGCCAGAAAGCGACGGCCGGGCTCTCAGACTGAATGGCCGAAGCTCTGCCACAGCGGACGCGTGCACTATATGGAGCTTGCCGGGCCGCCGTTAGAGTTCCTCTTTCGGTTGCTTCCAGTCCCGCCTTTCAAGTCGAGCGCATTGTCACCAAGTTAAGCGCCGCCAATGGTCCTCCAGGAAATTGGTGCTGCCTTCCGCCCACATCGAGCGAACCGAGATCGATGCTGAAAAACCCAAGACGATCGATCAACGTGGCCACCTCGGCTTTGGCGTTCGCATCGTCACCCGATAAAAACAACACGCGGCGGCCACCTTCTGCTTGCGGATCGCCAGACACCAGCGCGGGTTGCAGGTGATTGAACGCCTTGACAACACGCGCGCCGGGCACGAGGTCTGCAAACACTGCGCTCGAAGAGCGGCCATGCAGGTCCGCGGGGCGAAACAGCGGGGCCTCAATTGGGTTGTTTGCGTCGACGACAATCCGCCCGCCAAATTCGGGCAGCCCGCTCAGTGCCAGTGGCAGCTTCGACCAGTTCACAGCCACCAGCACGATGTCCTGCGCTGCGGCTTCCTCGCGCGTGCCCGGGCGAATCGAAGGCCCGATTGCTTTCACGGCATCCCGAAGCGTTTCAGGCCCACGGCTGTTGGCCACCACTGCCTGGATGCCGTGGCGTGCCAGCGCCGTGGCGAACGCCATGCCCATCGCGCCCGCGCCGATGATGCCAATGGTCTTTCCGTAGCTTGCTTGCATGACGAACTCCTTGTTCAAGCGGTGAAGCCGCCATCGGCAACGATCTCGGCACCGGTCACGAAGGCTGCGTCCGGGCCGGCGAGGAATGCCACCACGCCGGCAATCTCATGTGGCTGCCCGTATCGGCCCAAGGCAATGCCGGGCCCTACGATCTCGCTAACCGGGCCGCCGGCGGGGTTCATATCGGTGTCGGTCGGGCCAGGGTGGACGGTGTTGACCGTGATGCCTTTCGGCCCCAGATCACGCACCAGACTGCGATTGAAGCCTGCAATTGCACCCTTGGTCAGCGTGTAGAGCGATGCCGTGGGAAACGCTGCGTAGCGCACCATCGACGAACCGATGTGGATCACGCGCCCGCCCGCCTTCATATGCCGCACCGCTTCCTGTGTGGCCACAAATACGCCGGTCACGTTCACCGCAATCATGCGCTCGTAGGTGTCGAACGGGATGTCCTCGATAGCGCCGCCCAGGCCCAGGCCAGCGTTGTTGACGAGGATATCGAGACCACCGAATGCGTCGACCGTCGCGGCCACGGCTCGGCGCACCGCGGCAGGATCGCCGGCGTCTGCGGCGAGCGCGATGGCCCGGCCGCCGGCCGCTTCGATCTCGCGTACCACCGTGGCGGCCTTATCCGGTGATGCACCGTAGGTCAGCGCCACGGACGCGCCGTCGGCGGCCAGGCGGCGGGCAATGGCGGCGCCGATGGAGCGCGAACCGCCAGTAACTAGGGCGATCTTGCCGACCAGGGAAAGCGTCTGTTGAGTCATTTTTAGCTCCGGTTTGGGTGAATCACAAGGTGTGAACGAAGTATGGGCGTGCGATTCCCCGGTGATTAGTCGCGAATGACTGGAATCAACTTCAAGCGATCGTGTAAGCTGAGTCGGATGGAAACCCTCGCCAACCTCGAATCCTTTGTGCGCAGTGCCGAAACCGGTAGCTTTTCGGCGGCGGGTCGCCGACTGGCCCTGACGCCCGCGGCCGTCAGCCGCAACGTGGCCATGCTCGAGCGCAATCTGGGCGTGCGACTCTTTCAGCGCTCGACACGCAAGCTGACGCTTACCGAGGCTGGCGAACGCTTCCTTGCATCCATCGGCGGCAACCTAGACGCTCTGCAAACCGCCATCGCCGCCATGTCGAACGACCACGGCGAACCGGCTGGCGTGCTGAAAGTCAGCCTGGCCCCGTCGTTCGGCATGGCTTACGTGCTGCCGTTGCTTCCCGATTTCCTGAAGCGTTATCCGGCGATCCGCCCGGAATGGCATTTCGAGAATCGCGCGATCGATTTGATTGCCGAAGGGTTCGACGCGGCTATAGGCGGGGGCTTCGAGCTGGCGCCGGGTCTCGTGTCGCGCGCACTGGCACCGGCGCATGTCGTCGCCGTGGCGTCGCCTGCGTATCTGCGGGAACGCACGCTGCCAGCCGATCCATCCATGCTGAACGTCATGGATGGCATCGTCATGCGCTCCGGACGCACAGGGCGCACGCGCCAATGGACCATGCGCGATGCCGCCGGCAACGAGGTTGCCGCGACCATGCCCGAACGCATTGTGGTGAGCGACCCGGCCGCCATGCGTGAAGCCGCGCTACTGGGGCTCGGTGTAACATTGCTGGCTGTACCTGATGTGTTGCCATGGATTGAACGTGGCGAACTGGTGCGCTTACTGCCACGCTGGTATGCCGATGCAGGCGCCATTTCGCTGTACTACCCTACGCGCACACTGATACCAACCAAGACGCGCGTATTCATCGAATACGTTGTGGAAGCATTTCGCCAAATGCAGATGGCCGAACGCCTGGCAGGCAGCCTCGGCATTTAGCGTTGCCTGCCGAGACATGCCGCTTCGGCGTCCGCTCTGGCCTCAACTTGAGTCACTCGCCAAGCTTTAATGAAGGGTAGGAGTGGGTCGGACAGCGACCGTTACAGCAGGCGCAAACTGAATCTCCTTTCACCTGAAAGGAGATCGTCATGGATACGCGAAACTCCCCCGCCGCGCCTCACGTTCCTTGGAACAAAGGGAAGCTTACGGGTCAGAAGCCGCCCTTGAAGCTCAAGGAAATCTGGGCGATCCGCACCAGACTCCAAATGTCCTCGAAGGCGCGCGAGCTTGCGCTGTTCAACTTGGCCATCGACAGCAAGCTCCGAGCTTGCGATCTGACTCGATTGCTGGTCCAAGACATATGCTACGGCGGGCACGTGGCCGCCCGAGCCACAGTCACTCAGCAAAAGACCCATCGACCGGTGCAGTTTGAGATCACCGAGCAGACCCGTGACAGCGTTGCTGCCTGGATTCGGATACGAGGACTCCGTTCATCTGACCACCTTTTCCCAAGCCGACTTCACGCCTCTGCCCATCTTTCGACGCGGCAGTACGCCCGCCTAGTGCATCGATGGATCGCTTCGATCGGCCTCGATGATTCGGCGTACGGCACACACACGTTGCGCCGAACGAAGGCTTCGTTGATCTACCGGCGCACCAAGAACCTGCGCGCAGTACAGTTGCTGCTTGGACACACTAAGATCGAGAGCACTGTCAGATATCTTGGCATCGAGGTCGACGACGCGCTTGAGATGGCGGAGCAGACTGAAGTTTGATGACATCACGGCCGGCGAGCGGTCGCTTGCGGCCAATTGCGGTCATTGATCGTGTCGTGTTCCAGGACTCTTTTGACTCCATCAACAGACGCTCAAAGCGGTCGAAGGGCCGTTGGCCCGCGCAATAGCTATAGTGCGATAGCTCACGCGGCGCTCTTCCTTAGGCACACGGCTGTAGTTGGGCAGACTCGCATGGTCGCCGTGTTCGAGAGATGAAGCCATTGTTGCGACCGCGGAGAGTCTGATCCGGCTTGGCTTGCTCGGCCAATCAACGGAGATTACCTAGGGCAATCTACTCGGCATCAGACAGCTTTTAGCAACTCGTTGCGCTGCTCCGCCCATTTGAGAAGAGCGTCCAGAGCGGGACAGAGTGCTTGTCCCCAATCAGTCAACCGGTATTCCACCTTGGGCGGCACCTGGGCATAGAGCTTTCTTGCCACGATCCCGTCCGCCTCCAACTGGCGTAGCTGCTGCGCGAGCATCTTTTGCGAAATACCAGGGATGAGCTTCTCCAGATCAGAGAAACGCTGCACCTTGCCATCGAAAAGGTGGAACAGGATGACCAGCTTCCAGCGCCCTTCCAGCAATTTAAGCACTGCTTCGACACCAACTGCGGCCGTGTCGGGGGTGTATTCCTTTCCCATAGGTAGGTAACTTACTTTTCCGTGCGTTCTTGTTCAATAGTAAGTTTATAGCGAAAATTCCTGTATCGACACTTTGCCATCAGAGGCTCCTTGCATGGACATTTCACTACCCGATGCGGTCTCCACTTTTTTTCAGGTGAGCAATGGTGCCGCGCCTTCATCGCTGCGGCGTGCTTTTTCCGAAAAGGCCGTTGTTCACGATGAAGGCCAGACGTATCAGGGACACGAAGCAATCGAAACCTGGCTGGCGGAAGCGCAGCGCAAGTATGCCTATAGCGTAGAGCCGTTGACGTTCGTGCAAGACGACGCCCGCGTCACTGTCGTGGCTCAATATGCTGGCAACTTCCCCGGAGGTCTCGCCGACCTGAAACATGTATTCCGGCTCACGGACCACAAGATTGAATTTCTAGAGATCCACTGATGACCACGAACCGCGAACTCACGGGCAAGCGTGTGCTGGTCACGGCTGGCACGAAGGGCGTTGGCCGCGCCGTCGTCGAACTGCTCGGCGAACTCGGCGCGCGCATCCTGACGACGGCTCGTGCCAAGCCGGACTTCATTCCCGACGCCATGTTCGTCGAAGCCGACCTCACTACGCCGGAGGGTTGCGCCACCGTAGCACAGGCCATCGAAAACCGGCTGGGTGGCGTGGACGCCATCATCCATGTCCTGGGCGGATCGTCAGCCCCGGCAGGCGGTTTTGCCGCGCTGGATGAAACCGAATGGCAGAAAGAGCTGAACCTCAATCTGTTTCCGGCCGTACGACTGGATCGGGCGTTGTTGCCGAAGATGATTGAGCAACGTGCAGGCGTCATCATCCACGTCACGTCCATCCAGAATCGTTTGCCCTTGCCGGAATCGACCACGGCTTATGCTGCCGCCAAGGCTGCACTGTCCACGTACAGCAAGAGTCTGTCGAAGGAAATCACGCCTAAGGGCGTGCGCGTCGTGCGCGTGTCGCCGGGCTGGGTGGAAACCGAAGCGGCAGTTGCGCTGGCAGAACGGCTTGCCAGCCAGGCCGGTACGGATTACGAAGGCGGCAAGCAGATCATCATGGATGCGCTGGGTGGCATCCCGCTCGGGCGGCCGTGCAAGCCGGCGGAAGTCGCCGACCTGATCGCCTTTTTGATCTCGCCGCGTGCGGCGGCGATCAGCGGGGCAGAGTACGTGATCGACGGTGGAACCATTCCCACCGCGTAAGACTGATCCATCTGGACACCGACACGATTCTGCAGTACTCATCGCCCGGGCACCCTATGCGTCCTGGTGTACCGCCGCTGGGTTGGGGCGTGCGCCCCGCGCCGCGGGAGCCGCTGCCATCCGGCTTTGACCCCTGACGGGCGAGTCGTAAGGCTGTCGGTTTCCATCGCCTTTTAAGGCGGTGATGGCGTCGAGCCCGTTGCAATATAAGAAGCGAATCCGATTGTTGCACGCGATCGCTGCTGGTTCGTAGTCACGACGGTGCGACGTCGATTGTCTTTGTTCAGCATAGATTAGGCTCGCCTGTTCGGTCTGCCATCCTCAAGTGACCTTGCGAAGGCCATTCAAAAACTTCGGGGCGCATACTCACCGCACAAACCAATGCCGCGGGACGGTCTGTGCCATAGCATCGAGGGTTCACAACGCACTTTCGGGAGAAGGAAGGCTGTCGACAGGCGCCGAAAAATCTCCCTCACGTATCGCTTTCCGTTTTGTAGGCGTTCCAGTTACAGAGTGTCGAGTCAACCGGGATGTTCCAGTGCCTGATATGTGGTCGTCAAGGGACACTGGCAAGCTGGGTGCAACAGGCTGTTTAGGGTCGACAAGAGACCTTCGTTCACCTTAGATAGCGGGACGCGTCACGCTGGGTCAGTTCCTTGTCACCGGAATCGAGGTGGTCGCGGTCTGGGCGCTGTTCGACCGCTTCGGCGACGTGCAGGGCTGGCGCATCGGCGAAGTGGCGCTGTTCTACGGGCTGGTGAACTGCATGTTCGCCATCGCCGATGCCATCGGGCGCGGTTTCGACGTGCTGGGCAGACCTTTTTGCGTACCGGCGAATTCGACTGGTTTCGTTTTTCTCCTGGCGGCCATCGGCGCATGGCGTACCGGGCTGCGCCACTACACGTCGACTGGCAGCTAGCTGGTCACGGTCTGGGCCGTTATTGAGCTTCAGCCTTCGCGGTGGCGCAGATTGACGACCGCGAGAGGGACTCCGCTGACATCTGACGGCCGGCGAACACCATGTCTGTGTGGCCGCCTTCGACCATGCACGTATTTGTCTGGAAGCGAACAGAGCATGCCCGACGAGGGCTAGTACCGTAGGGATCGGCGGGTGGGCTGCATGGCAAGCCCTGTCGCCGATGACGCGACGAGGCAAGGCTCAGGGCAGTTGCCTGCGTCATAAAGCGGGGCGGCGTCTGCCGTGGGCGCTACCGCTTCTGCGCAGCCATGGCGCGCTGGGGATGCCGTGTCAAATTTCTATGATCTTTCGGGGAAGGCAGCGCTGGTGACCGGCGGTGCAAAGGGGCTCGGCCGGGCGATCGTTGCGCAACTGATCGACAGTGGTGCGCGTGTGCATGCTTGGGATATCGTGCCGTTCCCGATGGAAGGTGCCAGCACTGAGGTCGTCGATGTCTCCGATGCCGGGCAGGTGGGGCTGGCGCTGGCGCGACTGGTCGATGCGGGATATCGCTTCGACATCCTGGTCAACGCTGCCGGCTACCTTGGCCCGATGCAGCCATTCGAGAATCACGAGGCCTCGCAATGGCATCGCATCATTGCCGTGAATCTCCTGGGGACCATGTACGTCGTGCAGGCGATGCTGCCGCACATGTTGCGCTGGGGAGGCGGCCGTATCATCAATATGGGCTCGCTGGCCGGCAAGGAGGGGCTGGCCGGGCTGGCTGCATACTCCGCGGCCAGCGGCGGCGTGGTCGTTCTAACCAAAGCAATCGGCCGCGAACTGGTGAAGCGCAACATCTACGTTAATTGCGTGGCGCCCGGGCCCATGGATACCGACATGATTCACGGGCTCGGCAGCCACGAGGTGGCGGCCATGGTTGCTGATAGCCCGGCCGGGCGCCTGGGCGATCCGGCCGAGGCTGCGCACCTGGTAGCGTGGCTATGTTCGGACGCCAGCCGCTTTAATGCAGGCGCTGTCTTTGACATGTCCGGTGGGCGAGCGCGATTTTAAGGAAGTGCGGATCTTCGGTTGGCATGCCGTGAGATCGATTCGATAATCCGCTCCGACCCGGGCATCTACGGCTTGATCTTCCGCGAATCGCAGCACGCGACACAGACGGCATTCGAGCCAAGCTTCGGGGCGCGAACGGCTGCCGTCTTGCCCGGCTATGGGCATTCGGCGGGCGGCCTGACATAGTAGTTCCCCCGCAAAACCTGGGACCGCTGATTGGCGGTTCGCCAATCTCCATGGTTGGCATTGCGCTGCGCCGGGCTGATAATCACGACAGTGGTCTTGGGAGGATGCATAACGACGAGGGCTGAGGAGGGGGACAGCCAGGTCCTGGCTGGATGCGGCGTTTGCTGGCGCGTACCAGCGCGCCTGGGCCGCCCTTCAGGATCCGTCGCATTGCTACCTGCCGCATCGCAACGACATATTGCCCGGATTCCGCTGCTGCGCCTGACTGGCACCCGCCGGCGGTCTTCCTGTCCCAGTTCTCCAGGAGCTAGCCATGAATGATCCACAGAAATCCCCGTTGACCATTGCCGAAGCTTGGCAGGCGCCGCCGGACCGCACCAGCGTGACTGACGACGCCCGCGTCGAAGACATCATTCCGCTGCCTCCGCCTGAACACCTGATCCGTTTCTTCCCGATCCGGGGCACGCCGGTCGAATCCCTGGTCACCCAGACGCGCCAGCGCATCTCGCGCATTCTGCACGGCAAGGATGACCGGGTGCTTGTGATCATGGGACCTTGCTCGATCCACGATCCGCAGGCGGCACTCGAGTACGCACGGCGGCTGATGGAGCAGCGCCAGCGCCACGCCGGGTCGCTGGAGATCGTGATGCGTGTGTACTTCGAGAAGCCGCGTACCACGGTGGGCTGGAAAGGGCTGATCAACGACCCCTACCTGGACGAAAGCTATCGCATCGACGAAGGCCTGCGCATCGCGCGCAGCCTGCTGGTCGATATCAATCGCCTCGGGTTGCCGGCGGCCGGTGAGTTCCTGGACGTGATCTCGCCCCAGTACATAGGCGACCTGATCTGCTGGGGCGCGATTGGTGCCCGCACCACCGAGAGCCAGGTGCACCGCGAGCTGGCTTCGGGCGTTTCAGCGCCGATTGGCTTCAAGAATGGCACTGACGGCAACATCAGGATTGCCATCGATGCTATCCAGGCCGCATCGCGTCCGCATCACTTCCTGGGCGTGCACAAGAACGGGCAGGTGGCGACGGTGCATACCAAGGGCAACCCGGACTGCCACGTCATTCTCCGTGGCGGCAAGGCCCCGAACTACGATGCGGATTCCGTGGCCGCCGCCTGCAGGGAACTGGAAGCGGCCGGGCTCGGCAACTCGCTGATGGTGGATTGCAGCCACGCCAACAGCAGCAAGCAACACCTGCGGCAGGTCGATGTCGCGCGGGACGTGGCGCAACAGATCAACGGTGGCAGTGGCTCCATTTTCGGGGTGATGGTCGAAAGCCATCTGCTCCCCGGCGCACAGAAGTTCACCCCGGGCGTGCACAGTCCGTCCTCGTTGTCATACGGGCAGAGCATCACCGACGCCTGCATCGGGTGGGACGACTCGGTGGCAGTGCTGGACATGCTTGGCGAGGCGGTCAGTGTGCGCCGTGGGCGGGATTCGCAGCCGTAGGCGTTCCGCATCTACGTCCCCAAGGAGCCGGTGAGGCAATGCGACTGGACCTCACCTCTCCCTGACATTGGTGAAATAGACAAAAGCTCTTTGCATACCGGAATGATCTCTTTTGACGTCGCACAATATCGTCTTGATTTTCAGGCTGTCGCCGTTGTGGTACGCGGAGATTATGTACTGCTCCATCGCGGCGAGAACGGTGGCTCCGGGAGCCTTCCGGACCTGTTGCAACGCCTCTAGCTGGCCCATCCTGCGTCGCATGTGCCTTCGACCAGATTAAGGTCCAATCGATGGCAGGCGTGGGCCAAGCTGCGCCGGCAGCCAAGACATAAGCCGCCGGGCAACAACCTCAATCCAGCGTAATCTTCCCCGCCTTCACAATCTCCGCATAGCGCGTGGTATCACGCTCGATCAGCTTGCGGAACTC
This sequence comes from Cupriavidus sp. FW305-46, assembly GCF_058787075.1. Lineage (NCBI taxonomy): Bacteria > Pseudomonadati > Pseudomonadota > Betaproteobacteria > Burkholderiales > Burkholderiaceae > Cupriavidus > Cupriavidus sp. FW305-46. The sequence continues at coordinate 18,037 of NZ_JBYSZI010000068.1, read as the reverse complement.
TTCAGGCGTACCGCCCACCGGCACAAAACCGAGGTCGGTCAGCTTCTTCGCGACCTCCGGGCTGCGCGTGGCCGCGGCGATTTCCCTGGCCATGCGGGCCACGACCGGTTGCGGCGTGCCGGCAGGCGCCATCAGCCCGGTCCAGGAGCTCATCACGAAGCCGGGGAAACCTGCTTCCTCCATGGTCGGGATGTTGGGCTCGCCCGGCCAGCGCTTGGCGGAGGCCACGGCCAGCACATTGATCTTGCCCGATTTCACATGCGGCATCGGCACCAGCAGCGGGTCGAAGGCGACCGAGACTTCGCCGGACACCAGCGCGGGCAGGATCGGCGCACTGCCGTTGTACGGCACATGGGTCAGCTTGAGCTTCGACTCCATCGCCAGGCGCTCGCCCGTCAGGTGCGCGGAGCTGCCGACGCCGCTGGAACCGAAGGTCAGCATGTCGGGGTGCTTCTTGCCGTAGTCGACCAGTTCGGCGACGGTCTTGACCGGCAGCTTCTTGCTGGAGAACAGGAACAGCGGCAGCTCGGCCATTTCCGCCACCGGCACCAGATCCGTGGGCTTGTAGCTGAGCTTGGAATACAGCGACATGTTCGCGCTGTAGGCGGCCAGCACCGACACGAAGGTGTAGCCATCCGGCGCCGAGCGCGCGGCCACGCCGACGCCCAGGGTGCTGTTGGCGCCAGGCTTGTTCTCGATGATGATCGGCTGGCCCAGCCGTTGCGAGACTCTTTCGAACACGACGCGCGAGACGGTGTCGGTGGAACCGCCCGGCGTGTAAGGCACGATCACCTTGATCGGCTTGGCCGGCCACGCTTCGGCGGCGAGGGCAGTGGGGGCGGTGTGGGCGGCGGCCAGGCCGGCAATGGCCATGGCGGCGAAACGCGCGCTGCGCGCCACGCGATGCTTGATGCTGGACTTCAACTACATCTCCTTCTTTGGCTTCTTCGACTATCCCCTGGCGGGATGCTGCGGCCGGATATTCCGGCCGGCGCAATTATGCGGGACGCAGTTTCGAAGAACCGTGGCGGTACCGTCCAAATCGCGGGCGCGGGCCATCCACTGTGCGATAGCCGCACTGGGCGGACGGCTATCGGCGTCAGAATTCGTAGTTGATCGACAGGTCGAAGACCCCGTTGGTCGACTTGCGCGTGATCGGGCTGTCCGCCGCATCGCCAGCCAGCTGCGAGATCGCGATGTCGCTGGTGGCGAACCAGTGCTTGTTGAAATACCACACCGCGCTGACGCCGAAGCCGTAGGACTTGATGCCGCCGCGCGCATGGTAGGCGGGCCGTCCGGCGCGGGCCTGCGAGTCGCTGACGCCGTACCAGGCGTTCATGTAGCGCGAGTCGGCCAGGGTCACGGTGGGGCCGGCAAACCAGAAGAATTTCTCGGAGCTGCCCGGCAGCGGCATATAGGCGCCGATATCGCCGACCCAGCCGTCGCTGCCGCCCAGGCTGCGGCGCGCGTCGATGCGCAGCACCAGCGGGAATTCCTTCGAGACCGCGTATTCAGCGAACAGCTTGCCTTCCGGCGCCGGGTTGATATTGCCCATGCCGTCCAGGTGCGGCGAGTCCTCCTTTGCGCGCCGCCCAAGGTTGTAGGACAGCGCGATCCCCGCGCGCCAGTTCTTGCCCCGCAGCAGGTTCACGCCCAGCCCTTCGCCGATCGAGGCAAAGGCCAGGTCGCGGTAGCGGATATCGATGCTGGGCCCGCCGATGAGGATGTATTCCGACGAGCCGTCGTAGCGCGGCCGCACCATGGCCGCGGCGCCGAGCCGGACTTGCCAGTCGGGGATGGTGTCTTCAAACAGCTTCTGTAGCGGGATGCCGGCGGAGAACTGCCATTCCGCCAGCGGTGCCGGGGTCTGGGCGCTGGCCAGGGCCGGGGCAAGGACGGCGCCGGCGGCCAGCAGCAGGGCAATGCACGAGAACGGACGCTTGGGGTAGAGCTCGGTCACGGCAGCCTCCACGCCCGCCAGGCGGGCAGTCAGGTTGCGGGCACGAAGCCCGTGGGCGACATCTTTCCATTGGATGGCGGCCAGCGCAACCACCCTGGGCCTGGGCGGGCCTCAGTTCAGCAGCTTGTCCAGCGTAATCGGCAGGTCCCGTACGCGCCGGCCGGTGGCATGGTATACGGCATTGGCGATGGCCGCGGCCACGCCGACGATGCCGATCTCGCCGATGCCCTTGGTGCCCAGCGCGTTGATATGCGGATCGTCCTCGTCCACCACCGTCACGTCGATGGTGCCGACGTCGGCATTGACCGGCACGTGGTACTCGGCCAGGTTGGCATTGGCAACGCGCCCGGTGACGGGATCCAGCTCGGTTTTCTCATGCAGCGCCATGCCGATGCCCCAGATAATGCCGCCCTTGAGCTGGCTGTGCGCGGTCTTGCGGTTCAGCAGCCGGCCCACGCCATAGCTGGCGACGATGCGGTGGACGCGGATCTCGCCCAGGTCGGGATCGACGTGGACCTCTGCAAAGACCGCGCCAAACGCGTGCATTGCGTATTGCTTCCGCTCCTTGCCGGGCCTGGCGCTGGCCCGCGCTTCAATCGCGTGGCCACCTGCGCGGGTGATCGGCGCGGACACGGGTTCGCGCTGCGTCGGATCGGAGCGGCGTTGCAGCCAGCCGTCGCTGATCTCCACGTCTTTCGCCGGCACGCCCGACAACGGCGAAGCCGGGTCCGCCACGGCTTGCCGGATCAGTTGCCGGCGCGCGGCCGCGGCGGCTTGCTGCACGGCAGGCGCGACGCTGGCGACCGACTGCGAGCCCCCCGACACCGGGGCCTCGGGGAAGGCCGTGTCGCCCAGTTCAAAGCGCACGCGCCCGGGCGGCAGCCCCAGTGCGTCGGCGGCGACCTGCGTCATGACCGTATAGGTGCCCGTGCCGAGGTCTTGCGAGCCGGAGCGTACCAGCGCGGTGCCGTCCGGCAGCAGGCGTACCATGGCGCTGGCGCCCGAACGGTAGGTGGGATAGGTCGCGGTGGCCATGCCCTGGCCCACCAGCTTGCCGTCGGCGTGCATCGAACGCGGCTCGGGGTTGCGGCGCGCCCAGTCGAAGCGCTCGGCGGCCTCTCGATAACATTCACGCAGCGATTTGCTGGAGAACGGCAGGTGCGTCTCAGGGTCGATATCGGCGTGGTTGCGCAGGCGCAGCGCGACCGGGTCGATGCCGAGCTGTTCCGCCAGCTCGTCCAGCGCGCATTCCAGCGCAAAGCTGCCAGTGGCTTCGCCCGGCGCCCGCATGAAAGTGGGGGTGCCGATGTTCAGCCTGACCAGCCGCTGGCTGGTCTGCTGGTTGGGGCAGGCATAGAGCCTGCGCGTGATCAGCGCCGCGGATTCAAGCCAGTCTTCGATCATCGAGGTGCAGGTGGCCACGTCGTGGCGGATCGCGCTCAGCGCGCCGTCCTGTGCCGCGGCAGCGACCAGGTGCTGCTCGGTCAGGGGCCGCGTGCCCACGGTGCCGAACATCTGCGTCCGGTCCACGACCAGCTTCACCGGGCAGCCCGCCTGCCGCGCCGCCATCGCGGCCAGCATCACGTGCGACCAAACCGAGCCCTTGCCGCCGAAACCGCCGCCCACGTATGGGCAGATCACGCGAACTTTCTCCATGGGAATGCCGAACGTGGCCGATGCGACCTTGCGCACGCCGGTGACGTATTGCGTCGCGTCGTACAGCGTCAACTCGCCGCCGTCCCAGGCGGCGATGGTGGCGTGCGGCTCCATCGGGTTATGGTTTTCCATCGGCGTGGTGTAGACCGCGTCGACCACCGCGGCGGCGCTGCGCAGGCCGGCGTCAATATCGCCGCGGCGGCTGTCGGCCGATCCGTCCTCGTCGGCTTTGCATCCCTGCGCGCGGGCCTGCGCAAAGTCCAGCACGGCATCGGCGCGCCGGTATTGCACCGGCAGGCAGCGGGCGGTGTCGCGCGCTTGCTCCAGGGTGTCGGCCACGATCACGGCGACGGGCTGGTTGTTGTAGTGGATGGCGGTGTCCTGCAGCAGGTTCATGACGTGCCCGGCCGTGGCAATGTCCGCGGCGGCCTTGCCGCCCTTGGGCAGGTGCGGTGCATTGAAGGGGGTCATCACCAGCCGCACGCCCGGCATGCGCTCACAGGCGGCGGTGTCCATCGCCGTGATCTCGCCGCAGGGGATGGTGCTGGTCACCATCACCGCATGGGCCAGGCCTTGCAGCGGATGGTCGGCGGTATAGCGGGCGCGGCCGGTGACCTTTGGGATGCCATCGACGCGGTCGAGGGGGGCGCCGGTCACGCTCATGCCGAGGCTCCTTGCGGCCGGCTGGCGACCTGCAGCGCGCGCAGCACGGCACGTTGCGCCAGTCCCACCTTGAAAGCGTTGTGGGCATAGGGATGCGCGCCATCGAGCAGCAGCCGCGCGGCTTCGGCGGCGCTGTGCGCGCTCAGCGGGCGGCCCGCCAGGGCCTGCTCCGCCGCCGGGACGCGCCAGGGCTTGTGCGCCACGCCGCCCAGCGCCAGCCGGGCGCTGCGCACGGTGTTGCTGTCGATTTCCAGCGCCGCGGCCACCGAGACCAGCGCAAAGGCAAAGCTGGCGCGGTCGCGCACCTTCAGGTAGTGGGCATGGGCGGCATAGGGCGAAGGCGGCAGGTCGATGGCGACGATCAGCTCGCCCGGCGCCAGCATGGTGTCGCACTGCGGCATGTCGCCAGGCAGCCGGTGGAAGTCGCCGATGGGGATGCGGCGCTCGCCGGTGGTGGCGCGTACCACGACCACGGCTTCCAGCGCGGCCAGTGCCACGCACATATCGGACGGATGCACGGCGATGCATTGCTCGCTCGCGCCCAGGATGGCGTGGATGCGGTTGATGCCATCGCGCGCGCCGCAGCCGGAGCCGGGCTTGCGCTTGTTGCAGGCGGGGAAGCCGGGATCGTAGAAGTAGTGGCAACGCGTGCGCTGCAGCAGGTTGCCGCCCATCGTGGCCATATTGCGCAGTTGCCCGCTGGCGCCCGCCAGCAGCGCCTGCGCCAGCAGCGGATAGCGTTCGCGCACCAGCGGGTGGTTGGCCGCATCGGTGTTGCTGGCCATCGCGCCGATGCGCAGGCCGCAGTCGGGCAGCGCTGCCACCTGGGCCAGCGGCAGCCGGCTGACGTCTACCAGTAGCCGTGGCGTTTCCACGCCGGCCTTGACCAGGTCGAGCAGGTTGGTGCCACCGGCGACATAGCGCGCGCCCGGCTGGCTGCCCAGGCGCATGGCGTCGTCGACGGACTCGGGCCGTTCATAGGAAAAAGGATTCATGCCCGGCCCTCAGCGGCTGCCGTGCTGGCTGCAGACCTCGCGGACCGCGGCAACGATATTGGGGTAGGCGCCGCAGCGGCACAGGTTGCCGCTCATGCGCTCGCGGATCTCATCGTCGCTGAGCGGCAGGGCTGCCGGGCGCAGCGGGTGGACCGAACTTGCCTCACCGGCCTGCGCCTCGGCCAGCATGCCCACCGCCGAGCAGATCTGGCCCGGCGTGCAGAAGCCGCACTGCAGCGCGTCGTGCGCGATGAAGGCGGCCTGCATCGGATGCAGCGTGTCGCCGCTGGCAAGGCCTTCGATGGTGGTGATCTGGCGGCCTTCCTGCATCACCGCCAGCGTCAGGCAGGCGTTGATGCGCCGCCCGTCGACCAGCACCGTGCAGGCGCCGCACTGGCCGCGGTCGCAGCCCTTCTTGGTGCCGGTCAGGTGGATCACTTCGCGCAGCGCGTCAAGCAGCGTGCAGCGGGGCTCCAGCTGCAGCGTGCAGGGCTTGCCGTTGATGTGCAGCGTGACAGGGCGGGCGGCGGCGCCGGGGGGCAGGGCGGTGCTGCACTGGGCGGGGGCCTTGTCTTCGGACATTTGCGGGCCTTCTGTGGGAACTCTGGCACGGTTGGGGACGGTGCCTGGGATGCAGGAAGGCTGCAAGTTCAGTGCCGGGGATGGCCGTGGCGATGGGCCTGAGGAAAGCCAGGGGAAGCCATGGCTGGAAAGTCAAAACTCCACGGCGTTTGTAGAAATTGCGCTGGCGCGTCCCATGCGCCGCAAAATAAAAAACGGCGCCCGAAGGCGCCGCCTGGTGATGCCGTCTGCCGTCAGGTTCAGCCCTTCAGCACACTCCCGATAGCCTTGGCCACGATCCCCACATTGCGCTCGTTCAGCCCGGCCACGCACATGCGGCCCGAGCGCAGCAGGTACACGCCATGCTGCTCGCGCAGGCGCTCGGCCTGGTCGGCGGTGAGGCCGGTGTAGGTGAACATGCCGCGCTGGGTCAGGTAGCGCGACAGGGCCTCGCCGCTGACATGGTCGCGCAGGTTGTGGTGGATCGCCTCGCGCATGCGCGCGATGCGGCCGCACATCTGGGCCAGTTCTTCTTCCCACAGCTGGCGCAGCTCGGGCGTGGTCAGCACCTTGGACACCACGCGCGCGCCGTGCGTGGGCGGGTTGCTGTAGTTGGCGCGCACCGCGCCGGTCAGCTGGCCCAGCACGTTGGCGGCTTCGCCGGCGGTGTTGCAGAACACGCTCAGGCCGCCGCAGCGCTCGCCGTACAGCGAGAAGTTCTTCGAGAACGAGTTGGCCACCAGGCAGGGCACGTCCTGCGCCACCAGCTCGCGGATGGCGAAGGCGTCGTCGTCCAGGCCGGCGCCGAAGCCCTGGTAGGCCATGTCGACGAACGGCAGCAGCTGGTTGGCCTTGAGCAGCGCGATCAGCTGGCGCCACTGGTCCTGGTTCAGGTCCACGCCGGTCGGGTTGTGGCAGCAGGCGTGCAGCAGCACGATGCTGCCCGCGGGGATGGTACGCAGCGCGTCCATCATTGCGTCGAACTTCAGGCCGCCGGTGGCGTCGTCATAGTACGGGTAGGTATTGACGGTGAAGCCGGCGCGCTCGAACACCACGCGGTGGTTTTCCCAGCTGGGATCGCTGATCCACACCTGCGCCTGCGGGTAGTAGCGCTTGAGGAAATCGGCGCCCACGCGCAGCGCGCCCGAGCCGCCCAGCGTCTGCAGCGTGGCGATGCGGCCGGCGGCGCGCGCCGGCGAGTCTTCGCCGAAGACCAGCGCCTGCACCGCGTTGCGGTAGGCCACCAGGCCCGACATCGGCAGGTAGGGGCGCGGGCCCATGTCGGCCAGCAGCGCGGCTTCGGCCTTGGCCACGGCCTGCATCACCGGCAGGCGGCCCTCGTCGTCAAAGTAGATGCCGATGCTCAGGTTGACCTTGTCGGTACGCGGGTCGCGCTGGAAGTCCTCGTTGAGCGAGAGGATCGGATCGCCGGGAAATGCCTCGATGTGTGCAAACATGGGATGCGATGGAATTGGGTCGGGGGGCAGCTGCCGCGGCGCAGGGGGCGTCGCGCAGACTGGATTCTAACCGGCGGCGCCCGCAGCCTGCAGGCGCCGCCTTGCCGCTTCAGCGCAGTTGCTGGGCGGCGATGCCGCTTTGCAGCGCGGCGGCCGCGTTCTTCTGGCGCACCAGGTAGCTCACGCCGAGCACCACCAGCCACACCGGGATCAGGTAGACCGAGAGGCGCAGGCCAGGCGTCAGGTACATCACCACCAGGATGCCGGCCAGGAACACCAGGCACAGGTAGTTGGTGAGCGGATAGCCCCAGCTCTGGAACTTCGTGGCCTGGCCGGCGCGGCGCTTGTCGGCGCGGAACTTCAGGTGGATCAGGCTGATCATTGCCCAGTTGATGATGAGCGCGGACACCACCAGGCCCATCAGCATCTCAAAGGCCTTGCCGGGCATGAAGTAGTTGATCACCACGCAGGCCGCGGTGGCCACGGCCGAGAACGCCAGTGCCGTCAGCGGAATGCCGCGCTGGTTGACCTTGAGCAGCGCCTTGGGAGCGTTGCCTTGCTGGGCCAGGCCGTACAGCATGCGGCTGTTGCAGTACACGCCGCTGTTGTAGACCGACAGCGCCGCGGTCAGCACCACCACGTTCAGCACGTTCGCCACCCAGTTGCTGTTCAGCGCGTGGAAGATCAGCACGAACGGGCTGCCGCCGGTGACCACGTTCTCCCACGGGTACAGCGACAGCAGCACCGCCAGCGCGCCCACGTAGAAGATCAGGATGCGGTAGATCACCTGGTTGGTGGCCTTGGGGATGGTCTTCTCGGGAGAATCCGCCTCGGCCGCGGTGATGCCCACCAGCTCCAGCCCGCCGAACGAGAACATGATCACGGCCATGGCCATCACCAGGCCGCCCATGCCGTTGGGGAAGAAGCCGCCGTGCTGCCACAGGTTGGCCACGCTCGCTTGCGGGCCGGCGTTGCCGGACAGCAGCAGGTAGCCGCCGAAGCCGATCATGCCGATGATGGCCGCGACCTTGATGATCGAGAACCAGAACTCCATCTCGCCGAAGGACTTCACGCTCGACAGGTTGATCAGGTTGATGATCACGAAGAAGGCCAGCGCCGAGACCCAGGTCGGGATCTCGGGCCACCAGTACTGCACGTAGATGCCAACGGCCGAAAGCTCGGCCATGCTCACCAGGATGTACAGCACCCAGTAGTTCCAGCCCGACAGGAAGCCGGCGAAGTGGCCGCAGTATTTGTCGGCGAAGTAGCTGAACGAGCCGGCGACGGGCTCGTCCACCACCATCTCGCCCAGCTGGCGCATGATGAAGAACGCCACGATGCCGGCGATCGCGTAGCCCAGCAGGACCGAGGGCCCCGCCATCTTGATGGTCTGGGCGATGCCCAGGAAAAGGCCGGTGCCGATGGCGCCACCCAGCGCGATCAGCTGGATATGCCGGTTCTTCAGGCCGCGCTTGAGCGTGCCGTCATTGCTGCTTGCATGCATTCAGTTGTTTCCTCTACCCATTCTCATGGAATGCGGGCCCGCGTTTCTGGCTTGTATCGAGTCGAACGCTTGGGCCTGGGGGACGTCACCACCTGCGCGGCAGGGTGACTGCCGCGAAGGTGGTGTGCGCGTTTCCGGACCCGGCTGTGCCCGTCAAGGGCTGCCGGTCAGGGAAAGCCGATGCCGGTCAGGCCTCGACCTTGAGCGTGCCGCGTTCGATCTGGTCGCGTTCCAGCGACTCGAACAGGGCCTTGAAGTTGCCTTCGCCAAAGCCTTCGTCGCCGCGGCGCTGGATGAACTCGAAGAACACCGGGCCGAGCGCGGTCCTGGAGAAGATCTGCAGCAGCAGGCGGGGCTTGCCGCCTTCGGTGGTGCCGTCCAGCAGGATGCCGCGCGACTTCAGTTGCTCCACAGGCTGGCCGTGGCCGGGCAGGCGCGTGTCCAGTGCTTCGTAGTAGTAGTCGTTCGGCGCGGTCATCAGCGGCACGCCTGCCAGTTGCAGGCGGTCGATGACCTCGATCAGGTTGTCGGTCAGGAAGGCGATGTGCTGGATGCCCTCGCCGTTGAAGGCCATCAGGAACTCTTCGATCTGGCCGGCGCCCTTGGACGATTCCTCGTTCAGCGGGATGCGGATTTTACCATCCGGCGCGGTCATGGCCTTGGAGGTCAGGCCGGTGTATTCGCCCTGGATGTCGAAGTAGCGGATTTCGCGGAAGTTGAACAGCTTTTCATAGAAGTTGGCCCAGTAAGCCATGCGGCCACGGTAGACGTTGTGGGTCAGGTGGTCGATCAGCTTGAGGCCGTGGCCGACCGGGTGGCGGTCGACGCCTTCGATGAACTCGAAGTCGATGTCATAGATCGACTTGCCTTCCTCGAAGCGGTCGATCAGGTACAGCGGCGCGCCGCCGATGCCCTTGATCGCGGGCAGGCGCAGCTCCATCGGGCCGGTCGGGATCTCGACCGGCTGCGCGCCCAGTTCCAGCGCGCGGGCGTAGGCCTTGTGCGAATCCTTGACGCGGAAAGCCATGCCGCAGGCGCTCGGGCCGTGCTCGGCGGCAAAGTAGGCGGCGTGGCTGTGCGGCTCGCGGTTGACGATGAAGTTCACTTCGCCCTGACGGTACAGCACCACGTCCTTGGAGCGGTGCTTTGCCACCAGCGTGAAGCCCATCTGCTCGAACAGCGGCTCAAGCACGTTGGGGGTGGGCGAGGCGAATTCCACGAATTCGAAGCCCATCAGCTGCATCGGGTTGTCAAACAGGTCGGCCATGGCTTTCTCACTAAAGGGGCGGGAAATAATATTGTGGCGGCGGCACTTGGCAACGAGGTCGCGCCGGTGTCAGTCGGCTCGGCGGAAACCTGTTGCAGGACAGGCCTGTAGTGCGCTTGCTTGGGATGCAGTGTATATTCCGGACGGCAAAATTGGATTTCGTAAAACAGGCAGGGAAACCCTAGATTATGAAATCTGATTGCGTGAATCTCTGATGTGAGGAAATCAAAGTGCAATCGATCGAGCTGGACCGTACCGATCGCCGCTTGCTGGGGGTGTTGCAGGAGCAGGGGCGGGCCTCCAACCTGGAACTGGCAGAGGCCATCGCGCTGTCGCCGGCGCAGACTTTGCGGCGCCACCGCCGCCTGGAAGAGGCCGGGCTGGTCAAACGCTATGAGGCGCGGCTGGACGCGGCGGCGCTGGGCTTTGGCGTGGTGGCCTTTATCCATGTGACGATGGAGCGCGGGCATATCCGCGACCTGTCCAACTTCAAGCGCCTGGTGGCTGAGCTGGCACAGATCCAGGAATGCTTCTCGGTGACCGGGGATATCGACTACGTGCTCAAGGTGGTCGCCAAGGACCTGAAGTCGCTGTCTGACTTCCTGCTCGATACGCTGATGCGTATCCCGGGTGTCAGCGGCGTGAAGTCCAGCGTGTGCCTGGACGAGATCAAGTGCACCAGCGCGGTGCCGCTGGAGGCCTGAGCGGGCTTAGTCTTCCGGCTGGTCGAGGCGGTCGCACTGCACGTTCATTGCCCGGCACACCGCACACCATGACGGCCGCGAGCCGGGCTTGACGCCGCAGTGGGCGGCCTCGTCATGCGTGCCGGCCTTGCTGTCGGGCGCGCTGACCCGCACTGGCACGGCTATCTCGCGCACCCGGTGGCCACTGGCGCAGGCTTTTGCCACCGCCGCATCCAGCGCCTGCAGGCCAACCGGCTTGACGATCACGGCATTCATGCCCGCCGCCAGCGCCGCGGCATGGTCCACCGCGACGGCGCTTGCCGTGCAGCCGATCACCGGCACGCTGCCGTGCGCATCCTGGCGTGCGCGTACCGCCCGTGCGAATGCCATGCCGTCCATGACCGGCATGGCGCAGTCGCACAAGATCACGTCGAAGCTGGCCCGGTCCAGCATGGCCAGCCCTTCGCGGCCGTCACAGGCGGTGCTCACGCGGTGGCCCAGGTGTTCCAGCTGGCGCTGCAGCAGCAGCCGGTTGGGCGCGTGGTCGTCGATCACCAGGACGCTGACCCGGCGCCGTGCGCAGCCCGCCACGGGCGGCGGCACCGGCTCGGGCAGTTCCGTGGCGACGGCAAGCGTCAGCGGCAGCGTCACCATGACGCGCGTGCCCTGGCCCGGCTGGCTGGACAGCGAGATCTGGCCTCCCATCGCGCTGGCCAGGCGCTGGCAGATTGCGAGCCCCAGCCCGGTGCCGCCGGCATGGGGGCGGGTGCGGTCATGCAGCTGTTCGAAGGGTTCAAACATCCGCGCCTGGGCGCCGGCGGGAATGCCGATGCCGGTGTCGGAGACGGTCAGCATGACCTGCTGCACGCCGTCGAGAGGCGCCAGCGCGTCAAGCCTGACATGGATCGTGCCGCTGTCGGTGAAGCGCACCGCGTTGGACACCAGGTTGGCCAGGATCTGACGGAAACGCAGCGCATCGACCTGGTGCAGCGGCGCGACGGCGGCGCCGATGCCGCTGGTCAGCGGCAAGCCCTTCTGCGCGGCCACCGGCCCGAAGATCAGCAGCGTGTCCCTGACCAGGCCGGGCAGCGAAGCGGGTGCCGGGTGGATGCTGAACTTGCCGGCCTCCATCTTGGACAGGTCCAGGATGTCGTCGATCAGCGCCAGCAGGCCCAGTGCCGACTTGTGCGCGGTGACCAGCTGCAGGCGTTCCTGTTCGGCCAGCTGGCAGCGCGCCAGGGTCAGCTCCAGCATGCCGGTGATGGCGTTCATCGGGGTGCGGATCTCATGGCTGACCGAGGCCAGGAAGGTGGACTTGGCGCGGTTGGCGGCCTCGGCTTCTGTCTTGGCCTGCGCCAGCTCGGCCAGCATGTCGTGGCGTTCGGTCAGGTCGACGCAGCCGCCGGCCAGGCCCTTGATGGTGCCATCGGCGCCGCGCAGCGGTGTCAGCCAGTTCAGCACGTGGTGGGTGCGCCCGCCCAGGCGCAGGCAGCGGTCCTTGTGCAGTGGGGTGCCGTCTTCGATCACCTTGCGGTAGTCGCGAGCCAGCTCGGCCATGTCGATGGCGATGGGACGCACCCGGATCGACGTGTCCAGCGGCTGCCCGCGCAAGGTGTCGCGCGTGGCGCCGACCAGTTCTTCATAGCTGCGGTTGCAGGTGATGAGCCGCAACGAGGCATCGCGCAGGTAGACAGGCTGGGGAATGCCATCGAGCAGCGCCGACTGGATCGCGATATTGTCCTTCAGCGCAATCTCGGCGGCCCGGCGCCGGCGCACCTCGCGGTACAGCATGAAGATCCATGCCAGCAGGCATGGCGTCAGCAGGCAGAGCAGCCCGGTCGTCCACCCCAGCACCCGCCAGTGCGCCTGTGGCCTTGCTTGCGGTGGCGGTGCTGGCCGCAGGGCAGGTGCCTCGGGCAAGGCGACTGGCATGCCGGCCAGGGAAGGCGCCGCGGCGGGCGCTGGCTCGGGTTCTGCCGTCCGCTGGGTACCGGCGCAGACCAATACGCTGACGAGCAGCAAGGCGGCACTTGCCAGCCGCCAGGCGCGCGTGAAGCGGTGCGGGCAAGCGGTGGCCGATGGCGATTCGCTATGGATGGGCGGACGAATGGACAAGCGGGGCGGCAAATTTCAGTGAAACGTGGCAGCGACCGCTGCGCGGTTGGCGCAGCGGTCGCTGGATAGTTTTCACTCTATGGGCTCAGCCTCGATATCTCATTAGGACGAATCTGAGATTGGGGGTGAAATTTCCGGATCACGCGCTGTTGACGCCTGTCACGTCACATATCGAAGACAATGCCGAGCAGCTTCTCGCGGGCCGGCACGCCGGCATCAGCCAGGCACGCACGCGGCAGCATCGTGAAACCTCATCGCTGCGGGCGGGTCGAAAACCTTCGGATACCCCCCTGCCATTGTCCGGCGACGTCGTTCTTCACGCCGTGGCGGCAGCGTTATGATTGGGCATGCGCAACTGCCATGGTCCGCATTGCGCCAGGCTTGCAAAACCCCTCGGCCGGGTTTTCGGAAGATGCAGGCCCCCGCTCGGAAATTTCCGGTGCCCTCCAGCACAAATGCTGAGCAAAATGATGTGCCCGGGCGCCCGGACATCAAGGTGCCTGCTATGGAGTTCAAGTTTTGACCACAATCCTGATCGTCGATGACCACCCGCCCATGCGGGTGGTGCTAAAGACGCACTTTTCCCAGGTGCTGGGCATCACCCATGTGCTTGAGGCCGACAATGGCCAGGCCGCCATCGAGATCGTGCGGCAGTACACCCCCGACGTGGTGATCCTGGACCTGGACATCCCGAAGATCAACGGGCTGGACGTGATCCCCCGCCTCAGGGCCTGCCATCCCGCCGTGCGCATCCTGGTCATTTCCGGCCAGGACCAGAACACGTTTGCCCCACGCGCGCGCCAGGCCGGTGCGCATGGTTTTGTCAGCAAGACCCAGGAACTTGCCGAGATCGTGCGCTGCACCGAGTCCGTGCTGGCCGGCTATACGGTGATGCCGGAAACCGACCGCGGCAACAACGCTGGCCACGCCGACGAAGCCGCGCGCCTGGCCAGTCTTTCCGACAAGGAACTGGTGGTCATGCAGATGCTTGCCAAGGGCATGTCGAACAAGGAAATCGGCGAAACCCTGTTTATCTCCAACAAGACGGTCAGCACGCACAAGACCCGGGCCATGGAAAAACTCGGCGCAAAATCGATTGTCGATGTCATCGACTTTGCGCGGCGCCACCATATTGCGATCGGCTAGCATGCTGCCCGTGATTCGACTCGCATTGAGAAGCCGCGCATGACCGGCGCGTTGCTGCTTGCCACGCCCGGCGACACGCGCTGGGTCGCCGGGGTTGCCCCGATCCTGCGCGATCTCGGCTTTGATGTGCACACCGACACGCCCGCGCCGGACGCCGCCGCAGACATCGGCCTGGTGCTTGCCGGTGCCGCCACCGAGATCCCCGACAGCCTGTTGCGCGCCTGGCGTGCCACCGGCCCGGTCTGCGCCGTGGTGCTGCCGGCCGACGCGGTGCAGGTGCCCGGCGCGGACGAAGGTGTGATCGCCAGCCTGCGCGAACCGGTGACCGAAGCGGCCATCGTCGCCATGCTAGCCCGCCAGCGCTACCTGGCGCTGTCCCCTCGCGAGGCCGCGGGCATCGGGCCAGCCATCGCGGCGCAGACCTTCGGCAACCGCGCCTTTGCCGCTGAGCTGGTGCACGCCCTGGTCACCTCGGCGCAGGCCGACCTGACGCAGTTGCGCGCCGCGGACGGTGCGCTGGACACGGTGCGCAGCGTCGCCCACCGGCTCAAGGCATCTGCCCACTACGTCGGCTGCCATGCCTTGCGTGCTTTTGCCCAGCGCCTGGAGCATGCCGCCAGCGACGGCGATGCGGCCCACGCCGCTGCGCTGGCCGCGATCGTGGCGCCGACGGTGGCGCGGCTGCTCGCCCTGCTGGCGGCGCTGCCATCGGAAAAATAAGACCGCGGCGGTCGCCGGCAGCCCCGGTGCGGGAATACACCGGATTGGCCCGGTGCGGTCGGTTGATTATGCTCGAATATATCAGGGCGTCGATTTTCAATATTCTGGAATTAATGGCGCCGATTAATGCGGTGCATTTTTATATGACGGCGCGGACGCGGGATTCTGATTTTCGGCTGGACGGTTAGTTTGACGATATTTTCCGGGAGCGGGCATGGGTCAGATCATGGCGTCAATGCCGGAGTCGGCGTTTTATTTCCACCTGGCGGCGGTGACCATGCTGCTGCTGGGGCTGGCGCTGTATCGCGCGGTGTCGCACGTGATGGCGACCCCGGACGGGCGCAAGGCCCGCGCGCAGCGCCTGGCACTGGTCACCGCGGGGCGGCTGCTGGCGCTCGGCGGTATCTGGACCGCCATCGCCTATGGCCACGGCGCCTGGGAGCGCGCCGGCGCGCATAACTGCCGGCACCTGCCGTCGTTGGATGCCGCCGCGCGGTACGCAGCGGAATACTGCTATCTGGGCCGGGAGCGGGTGTTGCTGCGCATCTACGGCGTGGAGCGCGACCGCGTGCTGGCCCAGCGCACCTTCAACAGCAGCGGGCCGGTGCGGCTCAGCTGGGACGGCCAGGCCGTGGTCTTCGATGCCGCGGCGCCTGGCAAGGCAGGGCGCCTGGCGCTGCCGCCCACGCTGGGCGACCGGTTGCTGGCGCGGCTGCCCTGATCCGGCGCTCTACAACTAGTCTGCGTGCATGCGCGCCAGCAAGGCGTCCAGGCCCGCCGGGGCCGGCAGGCGCGCGATCAGCCAGCGCACCGCTTCGGACAAGCCCTGGCCGTCGTAGTCCGGCGCGAAGCTGTGCAGCGTGGCGCCGTGCAGGAAACAGCGCAGCGCCAGCCATTCCGGCTCTGGCGGCGCGTCCGGCGGCTGGCCGAACAGCATCCGCGGCACGGCTTCCAGCGGCGCGCGCACGGCGGTGGCCAGGCGCGCGTCGCCACGCGTTGCCATCCACACCTCCAGTATGGCGAGCGAGGTATGCCGCTGTGGGCGGGTCGCCAGGATATGCAGCATCAGGTGCAGGCACAGCGAAGGGCTGAGCGGCCCCAGCGCGGCCAGGCGCGCCGCCTCGCGCTCCAGCAGCCAGGTGAGCATGGCTGGCAGCAGGTCATAGCGGCCTTCGGGGAAATGGTGCCGCAGCGAGCCGCGGCTGCTGCCGGCCAGTTCGCACACGCGCGCTTCTGAAAAGGCTGCATAGCCTTGCTCGACGAGCAAGGTCACGGCGGCGTCGATCAGGGACTGGCGGGTGCTGGCGCTGCGTTCGGCTTGGGTGGACATCTGTCGGATTGTAGCAATGGCCAGAGGGCAGCCTGGCGCGCGGGCAGCGTGGGCTTGCCTTGATCCGCGTCGACGAGGGCGGTACCAGGGCGGCCAGTATGCGGCGCGGCACAATCCGTTCGTGTACTCCCAGCCGGCGCTGAGCGGCTTCAGTGGGGCGCCGCCGCCGGGATGTCGGCGCTGCAGCTGGGCGTCGCTTCGTCATGCGAATGCGGCGCCAGCGCGCCTGGTATGCGCTGGCTGTCCAGCCCCTTGCCTTGCAGCCACTGCGCGGTGGTGGCCGCGGCGCGGTCGATCAGCTCGCCGCATTTGGAGTAGTCGTAGGGCGAGATGTCGAGCGGGCACAGCGGCGGCACCACGCTGATCTGCGCGCGGTCGGCGAAGTGCTGCAGGTCGTGCACGAGCTGGCGCGCCACCAGCAGCGAGAGCGCGTTGAACGCATGCTCCAGCGCGCCGCGCGGCGGGCGGCGCTCGGCACAGGTGAAGCCCGCGGGCAGCACGATCACGCGCGTGGCACCGAGTGCGATCGCGGTGGATACCGGGGTGTTGTTGGCCACGCCGCCGTCGATCAGCGTGCGGCCCTCGAACTGCACCGGCGGGAACACGCCGGGGATGGCGGCGCTGGCCAGCACCGCGTCGACAATGCTGCCGCTGGACAGCAAGACCTCGTCGCCGCTGTGCATGTCGGTGGCCACCACGTGCAGCTGCAGTTCCGCTGCCTCCAGCCGCCGCGTGCCGAAGTGCTGCGCCAGCAGTCCGCGCAGCCCGGCCGCCTCCACCAGGTGGCCTCGGTTGCCGCCGAACATGCTCCACACGCTGCGCCAGCTCCACGGCAGGATGTCCGAGCGCCGGATGCCGCGCCACAGCGCGTCAAGCCGGCCGGCGCCGGCCACGCCCGGATTGCAGGCAAAGTAGGCGCCGTTGATGGCCCCGGCCGAGGCGCCGATCACGATATCGGGCATCACGCCCCATGCCGCCAGTTCGCGCAGCATGCCGACCTGGATCGCACCCAGGCTGCCGCCGCCCGCAAATACGAAGGCTGTCTTGTCCATGGCTGCGCCGGTCTCCCTGTCCAGTCTGCGGTCCTGAGCAAAGCATAGGCGACATCCGGGCCATCGGGCAGGTCGGACGGTAAGTCGTTTGTCGCGCTAGGGACTGAGCCTGTGGATCGTCTTCGCGAATTAATAGCGCAATTAACCGCCAGGAATATCCACCAACCACCAGTGCTGGCTGGCAGCGGGGTGGTTGGTACCGTCAGCTATGACGCAAGCGGGGCGTCAGTCGAGAAACTCGTCGACGGGGATGCCGAGTTGGCCGGCCATGTGTTCGACCAGGCTTTGCAGCTTCGCTACCTTCTCGGTCAGGGCCTGCTGCTCGGCACGCAGCTGTTCGAGCTCGCCCGGCGAGGCGGTGGCGCCGCCGGTGGTGCGCTCGGCGTCGTCGGCGTCCGCCGCGGCGCTTACTTCGCCGCTCAACAGGTGCATCCAGCGGTTTTCGCGCGCACCCGGCGCGCGCGGCAGCCGGACGACGAAGGGCGGCGCATGGCTGGACAGTTCGTCAAGGAAGGCCTCGACCGACGAGATATCGGCAAAGCCGTGCAGGCGCGCGGTGTTCAGGCGCAGCTCCGCCGCGGTCTGCGGGCCGCGCAGCAGCAGCATCGCCAGCAGTGCGACGGACTGGCTGGGCACGGCCAGCACGCGCTGCATATTGTGCTCGAAGCGCGGCACGCGGCTGCTGCTGCCTTCAAAGACCAGGCTCAGGCCCTTGAGGCCATCGATGGCTTCAAGGATCTCGGCCTCGCTGACGTTCATCACCGGGGCGCGGGCGGTCTTCTGGTTGCAGCCCGAGGCCAGCGCATTGAGCGACAGCGGGTAGGTATCGGGCACGGTGTGCTGTTTTTCGACCAGCACGCCGAGCACGCGGCCTTCAACGGGCGTCAGGGGGCGCAATGCCGGGCGGGCGGGGCGGTCGCCCGCCAGG
>NZ_JBYSZI010000067.1:0-32945 GCF_058787075.1 Cupriavidus sp. FW305-46 | reverse complement strand
GGCGAAGTCCAGCCACCCCTTGTGGCCGCGCTACCGGCGCATGCTGGAGAGGTGCGGCAACCCCCGGCATCCGGCCTATGGAAACTATGGCGGACGCGGGATTCAGGTGTGTGAAGAGTGGCGTAACGACTTCTGGGCGTTCGCCGAGTTCTGGGGCGACATCCCGTTCCCTGACGCCAGCATGGAGCGCCTTGACGTCAATGGGAACTATGAGCCTGGTAACTGCAAGTGGGCCACGCCCAAAGAGCAGGCCCGCAACAAGCGCAATACCCGCCGCGTCACGCTGGACGATGGTCGCGCCGTCTCCCTGGCGGAAGTAGCTGAGGACAACGGCCTGTCCTGGGCGACCCTCAAGGACCGCGTAACCCGCTCCGGTCGGTCCCTGGCCGACGCCCTCGACCTCCCGCACTGGACGCAAATGCGGACGGCGGTGGAGATCGACGGGGAGCGCCGCTCAATGGCGGCCTGGGCGCGGCACTACGGAATCCCCTACGACGTGTTCCGCGACCGCATCAAGCGCGGCATGGACCCAAAGGACGTCGTAGGCCTTCCCCCGGGCTGTCATGTGCGAACGCTCGTGGCCTATCAGGGCGAGCGGCTGCCGCTGAAAGAATGGGCCGCCCGCTTTGGTATGCGCTACTCCACCCTCTACGGGCGTCTCCGGGCCGGCTGGCCGGTGGAGCGGGCGCTAACCACCCCGACCATGCAGGCGGCATAAGGCCGTCCCCTCCACCTCGGCTCCACAGCCTGCCCCCCGAATCTATGACCTACGCAACCATCATCGTTGGCCGCACTCATAGTCAGTGCCCGACAGATCGCGCCCCAGACGGCGCCAACTCGGCTCCTGACGTCACCCAAGTCCGCGCCTATGACAGCAACAACGTCATGCGGCTCCGTCACCGCATCCCCGATACCCTGCCGCTGCGATACCGCCGCGCGGCCTTTGTGGAGCTTCCCTAGTGCCAGCGGGTCTACAAGTCTTCGATGGGGCCGGGAACCTGAAACTCTCCTTGGGCGACCGCATCGGGCGCTTCACGGGCGCCGTCGTGACTAATGGAGCGGACGGTTCCGTGGTGGTTGATGGAACTAATACGGGCGCCCCTTTTTTCATCCTGACCGCGCTAGAGAACCCCATCGGGTGGTTCTCCCCGCCCGTTGTCTCGATTAGCGGCGGGACGATCTCTTGGGTCTACATGCCCACGCCGGGGAACCCGCAGAGGATCAATTGCCTCATCCGATATGGAGTCCACTGATGACCGCAGGCATCCAAGTCCTCAACGATTGGGGGACAGTGCAGGTCGATGCCGATTGGGCCGCTATGTCCCTGCGCCACAAGCAGCAGATCAGCATCGCCACACCGGCACAAGGCGCCCGCGCTTTCGATGGGGTCATGACGCTCCAAGCGAAGGCCCCCATGGTCTTCTGGAAAGCCGGCGCCCCCATTTTCGTCCTGGCGTCGGTCGATAACGGAAACGGCACCTGGACATTCGTCTTCCGATCCACCGATCCAACAACCGCCACGGTCTATGCGTTCGACACGCCAGAATGGACCACGCAGACCTACGGGATGGAGATTTTCAACGCGCAGGGCGTCAAGGTATTTGGGGACCACCTGTCCCCGCTGAAGCTCGCCGCCGTGGTTCCCCTTGCCGGCATGCCCTACACCTGGGACGGCCTACAGCCGGGGAGCTACGCCGTCGCCATGAGCGATCCAGGGTTCAAGTTCGAGACGTACTACGAGGACGTGCCAAAGACGGCTATTTGGTCGTGCGGAGCCATGGACCGGCCTAGGGGCGGGCTGTGTGACTGGACGCTATCGCGGGATAGCTTTCCCGTGGAGATTCCTAACACGGTCTCATACCCGGCAAAGTTCATGCTAGTGGCCGACGTGGCCGGCCTGTAGGAACCTAGGAGACGGCTTCCCCGTGTTAAACTGGCCTCCCATTGTGTCAACCAGACGCAACGGATTGCCTGCGCAATAGCCCGGGAACCCTTGATTTCTCGTCGGTTACGGGAGGTTCGAATCCTCTCACCCCGACCAGATTTAAAAGGCCGAATCAACGTCAGTTGGTTCGGCCTTTTGTCTTTCTGCCCCCCTCCCCGATCCTCCGGCAACTCATCCCTTGATCGCCTTGCGCTGACGCTTGAATGCCTTCAGGTCGGCCGCGGAAAACAGCTGGCTACGACCCACTTCCGCATGGGGCGCGAGCTTGCCGTCGCGCACCAGCCGCCGGAAGGTGGCAATTGAAAAGGCGAGGGCAGGGATTCCTCTCAAAAGGACACCACCCCGCTCGCAAGGAAGCTGCCTGAAACGCCGCTTCTTCCCCGCGCAAGTAGGGTTGCGCCCGTGTCGCGCAAACGCCAACACCGCGCCCGCGTCGGCTTTACAAAAAGTGACCCCGGCGGCAAACTGCCCCGATCCGGGGACGTGGGTCCGTCCGCCCCGCCTGCGTGGCATCCGCCACCGCCTAACCGCACCGCACAGCGCACCTGCCATGACACTCGGTCTTGCCCTGGCCCAGAGCCGGCGTATCGCGCCCGCCCTGCTTGCTCAGCTGGAGCAGGCCGCGCGTGAAAAGCAGTCGCAGCTGATCGACGAGATCGTCGGCAGCGGCACCATGAGCGCGCACGACCTGGCGCTGTTTGCCGCGGACAAGTACCAGCTGCCGCTGCTGGACCTGGCCCAGTACAACCTGACCAAGGTGCCGCCGTTGCTGGCCGGCAACCGTGAATTCCACGCGCACAGGCTGCTGCCGCTGGGCCGGCGCGAGAACCGGCTGGTGCTGGCGATGTCCGACCCGTCCAACCAGGCCGGGCTGGATGCGATCAAGGAAAAGTACAAGCTGCCGGTCGAAGCGGTGGTGGTCGAGCACGACAAGCTGATGAAGCACGTGCGCTCCGCCGGCGAGGCCCTGGGCACGCTGAAGAACATCTCGCCGGTGCAGGCCGAGCGCAAGATGATCGAATACGATCCGGTGGCCGCGGCCGGCAACCAGCGCAACCGCACCACCGCTGACAATATCGACGACGCCCCGGTGGTGCGCTTCCTGCAGAAGCTGCTGACCGAGGCCTTCCATCGCGGCGCGTCCGACCTGCACTTCGAGCCGTTCGAGACTTTCTACCGCGTCCGCTTCCGCGTGGACGGGGTGTTGCAGGAGGTTGCACGCCCGCCGCTGGACATCCGCGACAAGATCGCCACCCGCATCAAGGTGCTGTCGCGCCTGGATATTTCTGAAAAGCGCGTGCCGCAGGACGGCCGCATGAAGCTGCTGATTGCCCTGCCCAAGGACAAGGACGCCAAGGAGACGGTCGAGCGGGCAGTGGATTTCCGCGTGTCGACGCTGCCGACGCTGTTCGGCGAGAAGATCGTGATGCGGATCCTGGAATCTTCGTCCGACAAGCTCGACATCGACCAGCTCGGCTATGAGCCCGAGCAGAAGGCGCTGCTGCTGGACGTGATCAAGCGCCCCTACGGCATGGTGCTGGTGACCGGCCCCACCGGCAGCGGCAAGACGGTGTCGCTGTACACCTTCCTGAACCTGCTCAACCAGGGCGACATCAATATCTCCACCGCGGAAGACCCGGCCGAAATCCAGCTGCCCGGCATCAACCAGGTCAACGTCAACGACAAGGCGGGCCTGACCTTTGCCGCGGCCCTGCGTTCGTTCCTGCGGCAGGACCCGGACATCATCATGGTCGGCGAAATCCGCGACCTGGAAACCGCCGACATCTCGATCAAGGCCGCGCAGACCGGTCACCTGGTGTTGTCGACGCTGCACACCAACGATGCGCCGACCACGCTGACGCGGTTGATGAACATGGGCGTGGCGGCCTTCAATATTGCCTCGAGCGTGCTGATGATCACCGCGCAGCGGCTGGCGCGGCGGCTGTGCACCTGCAAGCGCGAGGGCGAGATCCCGCGCGAGGCGCTGCTGGAGGCGGGCTTCCGCGAACAAGACCTGGACGGCAGCTGGCAGCCCTACCACCCGGTCGGCTGCGAGCGCTGCAACGGCACCGGCTACAAGGGCCGCTGCGGCATCTACCAGGTCATGCCGATCACCGAGGCCATGCAGGAAATCATCCTGACGCACGGAACGGCACTGCAGATCGCCGAGCAGGCGCGCAAGGACGGCGTGCTATCGTTGCGCGAAGCGGGGCTGCTGAAGGTGAAGCAGGGCGTCACGTCACTCGAAGAAGTGCTGGCGACAACAAACACTTAGGGAAGCAGGACACAACGTAAATACAAGACGCAGAACAAGCGTCATTTACATCGGGGGTCAATATCATGGCGACGCGTGCACCAGCGGCGAGCGCCCGGACGGCGGCACCGTCACGGGCGAAATCAGGGAAGGGGCGCAAGGCACCCACCCAGTACATCTTTGAGTGGGAAGGCAAGGACCGCAAGGGCAAGACCTTCACCGGCGAACTGCGCGCCGAGAACCAGGCCGAGGTCACCGCCACGCTGCGCAAGCAGGGCCTGACCATCGTCAAGCTGAAGAAGCGCAAGGCCGCGCGCGGGCGCAAGATCACCGAGAAGGACATCGCCTACTTCACCCGGCAGTTGTCGACCATGCTCAAGGCCGGCATTCCGCTGCTGCAGTCGATCGACATCATCGCGCGTGGCCACGTGAATCCCAACTTCACCCAGCTGCTGTCCGACATCCGCTTCGACATCGAGGCCGGCAGCAGCATGGCCGCGGCATTCCGGCGCCATCCGAAGTACTTCGATACGCTGTACTGCAACCTGATCGATGCCGGCGAACAGGGCGGTATCCTGGACTCGCTGCTGGAGCGCCTGTCGCTCTACATGGAAAAGACCATCGCGCTGAAAGGCCAGATCAAGTCGGCGATGATCTACCCGATCGCGGTGCTGACGGTGGCCTTTGCCGTGACCGTGATCCTGATGCTGTTCGTGATCCCGGCGTTCAAGGGCGTGTTCTCCAGCTTCGGCGCCAACCTGCCGGCGCCGACGCTGCTGGTGATCGCCATCTCGGACTTCTTTGTCCAGTACTGGTACCTGGTGATCGGGGTGCCGGTGGCCGGCATCTCCTTCTACCTGCGCGCACTGAAGAAATCGGAGAAGGTGCAGCGCGCCACCGACCGCACGCTGCTGAAGCTGCCGATCTTCGGCAGCCTGTTCCGCAAGGCCGTGATCGCGCGCTGGACCCGCACGCTGGCCACCATGTTCGCCGCCGGCACCCCGCTGGTGGAGTCAATGGAGTCCGTGGCCGGCGCGGCCGGCAACTGGGTCTACTACGACGCCACGCGCGAGATCGAGCAATCGGTGCGCATCGGCACCAGCCTGACCAACGCGATGCAGGCCACCCATGTGTTCGACAACATGGTGCTGCAGATGACGCAGATCGGTGAGGAGTCCGGCGCGCTGGACAACATGCTGCTGAAGGTGGCGGAGTTCTACGAGCGCGAGGTCGACGATGCCGTGGCCGCGATCTCCAGCCTGATCGAGCCGCTGATCATCGTGGTGCTGGGTGTGCTGATCGGCGGCATGGTGGTGGCGATGTACCTGCCGATCTTCAAGCTGGGACAGGTGGTGTAAGCGATGTTGCCTGCGTGGTCTGCTTCTCCCTACCCTTCGTCGGCCTCCACCGGCGGCGCGCCGCTGGTCGAGGCGCTGACGGCGTTGCCGCCCGCCTTCCTGGTGGCGGCCGCCGCGCTGCTCGGGCTGGTGGTCGGCAGCTTCCTCAACGTGGTCATCCACCGGATGCCACGCATGATGGAGCGCGACGAGGCCAACTATATCGCCGAGCTGCGCGGCGACCCGCTGCCCTACCCCGGCCGCTACAACCTGATGGTGCCGCGCTCGGCCTGCCCGCATTGCGGCCACGCGATTGCGCCGTGGGAGAACGTGCCGGTGCTGAGCTACCTGTTCCTGCGCGGGCGCTGCTCGGCATGCAAGGCGCCGATCAGTGTGCGCTATCCGCTGGTCGAGCTGGCCTGTGGCGTGCTGAGCGCGTTGGCGGCGTGGCGCTTCGGCCCCGGCGGACAGGCCCTGGCCGCGCTGGTACTGGTGTGGGCGCTGCTGGCGCTGACCATGATCGATGCCGATACGCAACTGCTGCCGGACCAGATCACCCTGCCGCTGCTGTGGCTGGGCCTGCTGCTGAACCTGGGCGGCGTGTTCGTGGCGCTGCCCGACGCCGTGATCGGCGCTGCTGCCGGCTACCTGGTGCTGTGGACGGCCTACTGGCTGTTCCGGCTGGTGCGCGGCAAGGAAGGCATGGGCTTTGGCGACTTCAAGCTGATGGCGGCGCTGGGCGCCTGGTTCGGCTGGCAGGCGCTGCCCGCGCTGGTGCTGCTGTCGTCGGTGGTCGGCGTGCTGTTCGGGCTGGCCAATATCGCGCTGCGCCGCCAGGAGCGCGACACGCCGTTCCCGTTCGGGCCCTTCATCGCGCTGGCCGGCGTGGTGGTGCTGCTGTTCGGCACCGGCGTGCTGCCGCTGTTTGCATGGCCATGACGGTGTCCGACGATCTCCGCTGAAGCTGGTATCGTTGCGGCAACATCGTCAACAGAGCCTCACATGCTGGAAATCGGACTGACCGGCGGCATCGGCAGCGGCAAGACCCGCGTGGCCGACATGTTTGCCGCGCGCGGTGCCGCGATCATCGACACCGACCTGCTCGCGCACGAGATCACCGCCCCGGGCGGGCGCGCCATCCCGGCACTGGTCGAGGCCTTCGGCCCGGCCTGCCTGCGTCCCGACGGCGCCATGGACCGCGACGCGATGCGCGCACTGGTGTTTGCCGACCCCGCAGCCAAGGCGCGGCTTGAAGCCATCACCCACCCGCTGATCCGTGCACTGACCACCGAGCGCGCCCACGCGATCCGCGATGCCGGCGACCATCCCTACCTGATCTACGTGGTACCGCTGCTGGTGGAATCGGGCTCATGGCGCGAGCGCGTGGGCCGCGTGCTGGTGGTGGACTGCACCGAGGCCACCCAGGTAGCGCGCGTGATGTCGCGCAACGGCTTCAGCCGCGAGCAGGTGCAGGCCATCATGGCCAGACAGGCCACCCGCGCCGAGCGCCTGGCATGTGCCGACGACGTCATCGACAACGACGGCCCGGTGGAGGCGCTGGTGGACCAGGTCGACCGGCTCGACCGCTACTATCGTGAACTGTCGGCGGCGGCCAGGGTCCATCCATAACGCGCAACCCGGCGCGCCAGCGCATGGCATCATGCACGCGACATTGTCCTCGGCCCGTGTCTCGCATAGAATGCGCTGGAATATGCGGGGAAATCACCGCATACTGCCGGCAACCGCCCGCCATATATCGCCCCTTCCGGCATTTCCCGGGCCTCATTCTGCACCGGGCCGCTCCTGAAAGCGCCCGACGCCCTGCACGGACATTGCACTTGATTCTGTACGAATACCCTTTCAACGAACGCATCAGGACACTCCTGCGCCTGGAGGACCTGTTCGATCGGCTGGAATACTTTCTCGGCCAGGATCATGCCCACCAGCACCATGTCGCGCTGACCACGCTGTTCGAGATCATCGACGTGGCCGGCCGCGCCGACCTCAAGACCGACCTGATCAAGGAACTGGAACGCCAGCGCCAGGCACTGGCGCCGCTGCGCGCCAGCCCGCAGATCGACCAGGAGGCGCTGGACGCCGTCATCGGCGAGATCGAGCAAGGCATCGCCATGCTCAACCAGACCGTGGGCAAGGCCGGCCAGCTGCTGGCCGACAACGAGTGGCTGACCAGCATCCGCAGCCGCGCGATCATTCCCGGCGGCACCTGCGAGTTCGACCTGCCGGCCTACTATGCCTGGCAGCACCGCCCCGCCGAAGACCGCCGCGCCGATATCCTGAAGTGGGCACGTCCGCTGCTGTCGCTGCGCATGGGCACCACCATCGTGCTGCGCCTGCTGCGCGAAGCCGGCCAGAGCGGCAAGGTGATCGCCACCGGCGGCAGCTACCAGCAGATGCTGTCCGGGCGCAGCTACCAGCTGATGCAGGTCTACCTGGATGACTCGCTGCTGGCCTTCATCCCCGAGATGAGCGCCAACAAGTACATGCTGTGGGTGCGCTTCACGCAGCAGGACGGCGACCTGCGCCCACGCTCGGTCGATGCGGATATCCCGTTCCTGCTGAAACTCTGCAATTTCTGAAGCCTGCGCTGAACGCTATGCCTGCTGTCGTCAAATGCCCCACCTGCGGCACCGAGGTGGCCTGGGTGCCCGACAACAAATTCCGCCCCTTCTGTTCCGAGCGCTGCAAGCAGATCGATCTCGGCGCCTGGGCGTCCGAGAAATACGTGATCGGCGGCAAGCCGGGCGAAACCTCCGCCGACCAGCCTGAAGACGAGGACGACTGACGCGCCCTCGCCTTCAGCGTCCCCCGTGGTTCAGTGCGCCGCCGCCAGCACGCGGCGGTAGAAGCCTACGCACACCAGCGCGAACACCGCCAGGCCCAGCCACTGCGCGGTCGCTTCAAACCCGGCCCCGGCCAGCGCCAGCGGCGCATCCCTGCCCGACAGGCCGATCACCGCGGCCAGCATCACGCCGACCAGGCTTCAGGCCCGAGGCCAGCAGCGTGCCGCGTCGCTCGGCATGTTCCAGCGCCAGCGAGAAGCGCGTCGACAGCCGCACCACCGAGGCCCCGGCCGACAGCCAGAAGTTGGCGCCCTCGGCCAGCAGGCGCAGCCCACCGGCGGCAAAGGGCAAGGTCAGCTGTCGCGCGCTTCCTCGGCAAGCCACTCCACCACCGGGATGGTGGCGGGCAGCAGCGGCCCGACTGTCACGGGCGTCTGCTGCCAGGAGAAGGCCTGGCCTTCGCGGCCGATGGGATCGCCCCGCCAGGCCGTGACCTTGCAAAAGTACAGCCGCACATAGGCGTGCGGGTAGTCATGTTCAAGGATGTGCCAGCGCTCGCATTGCGTTACATCAAGGCCCAGCTCTTCATGGAGTTCTCTGGCCAGTGCTGCCTCCACCGACTCACCGGGCTCCAGCTTGCCGCCGGGGAATTCCCAATAGCCCTCGTAGGGCTTGCCCGCAGGGCGTTGCGCCAACAGGAAGCGGCCGTCGGGCTGCACTATCACGCCCACGGCGACCTCGGTGACTTTGCGCGGAGAATTGCCGGCCGTGTCTGCGGGGCTTTGCATGGATGCGCTCATGCCTTGGCGTCGCCGTCCACGTCGGCGATATAAGGCTTGCCATGCTTGCCGCCCCAGTCGCGCGCAAACTGCCACGCCACGCGGCCCGAGCGCGAGCCGCGCTCCAGCGCCCACACCAGCGCATCGCCGCGCGCCGCGGCGATGTCCTCGTCGGTGCAGCCGAAGTGCCTGAGCCAGTGGCCGACGATGGCCAGGTATTCGTCCTGCTTGGGCGGGTAGAACGACAGCCACAGCCCGAAGCGCTCGGACAGCGAAATCTTCTCTTCCACCACTTCGCCGGGATGGATCTCGCCATCGTCGGTGTGACGGTAGGTCTCGTTGTCCTTCATGTACTCCGGCAGCAGGTGCCGGCGGTTGGAGGTGGCGTAGATCAGCACATTGTCCGACTGCGCCGCCACCGAGCCGTCCAGCGCCGACTTGAGCGACTTGTAGCCCGACTCGCCTTCTTCGAACGACAAGTCGTCGCAGAAGATCACGAAGCGCTCGGGGCGCTGCGCAACCAGCTCGACGATATCGCCGAGGTCGCCCAGGTCATCCTTGTCCACCTCGACCAGCCGCAGCCCGTCCCTGACGAAGGCATTGAGGCAGGCCTTGATCAGCGATGACTTGCCGGTGCCGCGCGCGCCGGTCAGCAGCACGTTGTTGGCCGGCAGCTTGCTCACGAACTGGCGTGTGTTGGCGACGATGGCGTCCTTCTGCCGCTCGATGTTCTTCAGGTCGTCCAGGTGGATCGGCGGCAGCTGGCGCACCGGCTGCAGGTAGCCGATATTGCCGAACAGGCTCTGCCGCTTGCGCCAGCGGAATGCCACGGCCTCCTGCCAGTCGGCGTCGCTCAGTTGCGGCGGCAGCCATTGTTCGAGTCGGGCGAGGAAGTTGTCGAGGCGGGCGGCGAGGTCAGACATGGCAGGGGCGTGTGGCAGTAGGGGTCAGCGTGTTGCTGGCAGTTATGAGCGGTAATCCGCGTTGATCGACACGTAGTCGTGCGACAGGTCGCAGGTCCAGACCGTCGCTTCGGCCTTGCCGCGGCCGAGCGCGATGCGCACGGTGATCTCGGCCTGCTTCATCACGCGCTGGCCGTCTTCCTCGCGGTAGTCGGGGTTGCGGCCGCCGTCGCGGGCCACCCAGACATCGTCCAGCCACAGGTTGACGCGGCCGACGTCGAGGTCATTCACGCCGGCGTAGCCGACCGCGGCCAGGATGCGGCCCAGGTTGGGGTCCGACGCATAGAACGCGGTCTTGACCAGCGGCGAGTGCGCCACCGCATAGGCGATCTGGCGGCACTCGGCGACGTCCTTGCCGCCTTCGACGCGGATGGTCATCAGCTTGGTGGCGCCTTCGCCGTCGCGCACAATCATCTGCGCCAGTTCCTGCGCCAGCGCGGTCACCGCGTCGCGCAGCGCCTCGAAGGCAGGGCCTTCGGCGCGCTCGACCACGGCGCCGGACTTGCCCGTGGCGATCAGCACGAACGAGTCGTTGGTCGAGGTATCGCCGTCGATGGTGATGCTGTTGAACGAATGGTCGGCGGCGTAGGAGACCAGCGCCTGCAGCACCGGCTGGGCCACGGCGGCGTCCATGGCGATAAAGCCGAGCATGGTCGCCATGTTCGGGCGGATCATGCCGGCGCCCTTGCTGATGCCCGACAGCGTCACGGTCTTGCCGTCGATCTGCACCGTGCGCGACGCGGCCTTGGGCTGCGTGTCGGTGGTCATGATGGCTTCGGCGGCGGCCAGCCAGTTGTCCGGCTTCGCGTTGGCGATGGCGGCGGGCAGGCCGGCCACCAGGCGGTCGACCGGCAGCGGTTCCAGGATCACGCCGGTCGAGAACGGCAGCACCTGCTCGGCGGCGATGCCCAGTTGCGCTGCCAGCGCGTCGCAGCTGGCGCGGGCATTGGCCAGGCCCGGTTCGCCGGTGCCGGCGTTGGCATTGCCGGTGTTGACCACCAGCGCGCGGATGCCCTTGCCAGCGGCCAGGTGCTCGCGGCAGACCTGCACCGGCGCGGCGCAGAAGCGGTTGCTGGTGAAGACGCCGGCCACGGTGCTGCCATCGGCCACGCGCACCACCAGCACGTCCTTGCGGTTGGCCTTGCGGATGCCCGCCTCGGCCCAGCCCAGCTCCACGCCGGCGACGGATTTCAGGTTCTCTGCCTGGGGCAGCGGAAGATTGACGGGCATGTGGACTCCTCTTTCCTGCTTGCGTTATCTGCTTGCGGCTTCTGCTCGCAACTTGCTTGTCATCAGACGAACATGCCCGCTAAGGGCGGGCATGTCGTTTCCTTTCGCGTCACTCCCCACACAGCGGGAACGACGTCATGCCGGGTACCCGGCCGGGCTCAGTTCAGCTGAGCCTGCCGTGGCACTGCTTGAACTTCTTGCCCGAGCCGCACGGGCACGGGTCATTGCGGCCGACCTTGGGCATGCCCGCCAGCGCCAGCTCGGCGGCGGCCATGGCCGCACCGGTGCGCGGCGACGGCGCTTCCTCGACCGGCTCGCGCCCTTCGGCGAACTCGTCGTGCTTGTACTGGATGTTCTCCAGGTGCGACAGGCCTTCCTCGATCTCTTCCGAAGCCTGCTCCAGCTCTTCCGGCGACTGGATCTGCACGTTGAAGGTCACGCGCGTGACTTCGTTCTTGATCAGGTCCAGCAGGCGCGCGAACAGCTCGAACGACTCGCGCTTGTATTCCTGCTTGGGATCCTTCTGCGCATAGCCGCGCAGGTGGATGCCCTGGCGCAGGTGGTCCAGCGCGGCCAGGTGCTCGCGCCAGTGCGTATCGATGCTCTGCAGCATGACCGAGCGCTCGAAGCCGGCGAACGACTCGCGGCCGACCATCGCGACCTTGCCGTCGTAGCGCTCCGCGGCCGCCTTCATGATCAGGTTGAGCAGCTCTTCGTCCTCGATGCTCTGCGCGCCCTCGATGGTCTGCGCCAGCGGCACTTCCAGGCCCCAGTCCTCGCGCAGGCGCGTTTCCAGGCCGGCGATGTTCCACTGCTCTTCCATGGTGTCGGCCGGCACGTGGTCGCGGAACAGCTCAACCAGCACGCTCTCGCGCAGGTTGGTCACCATGTCGCCGACATCCTGGGCTTCCAGCACGTCGTTGCGCAGCTTGTAGATTTCCTTGCGCTGGTCGTTGGCGACGTCGTCGTACTGCAGCAGCTGCTTGCGGATGTCGAAGTTGCGGCCTTCGACCTTGCGCTGCGCCGATTCGATCGAGCGCGTGACGATGCCGGCTTCGATCGGCTCGCCCTCGGGCATCTTCAGGCGCTCCATGATGGCGCGCACGCGGTCGCCGGCGAAGATGCGCAGCAGCTGGTCGTCCAGCGACAGGTAGAAGCGCGACGAACCCGGGTCGCCCTGGCGGCCGGCACGGCCGCGCAGCTGGTTGTCGATACGGCGCGACTCATGGCGCTCGGTGCCGACGATATGCAGGCCGCCGGCTGCCTTGACCTGCTCGTGCAGCGAATGCCACTCATCCTCGAGCTGCTTGATGCGCGCGGCCTTCTCGGCGTCGGACAGGTTCGGGTCCGCCTCGATAAAGCCGGATTGCTTCTCCACATTGCCGCCCAGCACGATGTCGGTACCGCGGCCGGCCATGTTGGTGGCAATGGTGATCATCTTGGGGCGGCCGGCCTGGGCCACGATCTCGGCTTCGCGCGCGTGCTGCTTGGCATTGAGCACCTGGTGCGGCAGTTGCTCGCGATCGAGCAGTCCCGACAGGTATTCCGAGGTCTCGATCGAGGTGGTGCCCACCAGCACCGGCTGGCCACGCTCGTAGCAGTCGCGGATATCGCGCACCACGGCGTCGTAGCGCTCCTTGCCGGTCTTGTAGATCTGGTCCTGCTGGTCCTTGCGCTGGGCCGGGCGGTTGGTCGGGATCACCACCACTTCCAGGCCGTAGATCTCCTGGAACTCATACGCTTCGGTGTCAGCCGTGCCGGTCATGCCGGCCAGCTTGTTGTACATGCGGAAGTAGTTCTGGAAGGTGATCGTCGCCAGCGTCTGGTTCTCTTGCTGGACGGTGACGCCTTCCTTGGCCTCCACGGCCTGGTGCAGGCCGTCGGACCAGCGGCGGCCGGTCATCAGGCGGCCGGTGAACTCGTCGACGATCACGACTTCGTCGTTCTGCACCACATAGTGCTGGTCGCGATGGAACAGGCTGTGCGCGCGCAGGGCGGCGTACAGGTGGTGCATCAGCGTGATGTTCTGCGGCGCGTAGAGCGACTCGCCCTCGCCGATCAGGCCTTGCTGCGACAGGATCTCTTCGGCCTTCTCGTGGCCGGCTTCGGTCAGGTAGACCTGGTGGCCCTTCTCGTCGACGTAGTAGTCGCCCGGCTTCTCGACGCCGGTGCCGTCGGCCTTCTCTTCACCGATCTGGCGCTCGAGCAGCTTGGGGATGCCGTTCATGCGCTGGTACAGGTCGGTCTGGTTCTCGGCCTGGCCGGAGATGATCAGCGGGGTGCGGGCCTCGTCGATCAGGATCGAGTCCACTTCATCGACGATGGCGTAGTTGAGCGGGCGTTGCACGCGCTGCGACGGGTCGTAGACCATGTTGTCGCGCAGGTAGTCGAAGCCGAACTCGTTATTGGTGCCGTAGGTGATGTCCGAGTTGTACGCCGCCTGCTTGGCATCGTGCGGCATCTGCGACAGGTTCACGCCCACCGACAGGCCCAGGAAGTTGTACAGCCGGCCCATCCACTCGGCATCGCGCTGCGCCAGGTAGTCGTTGACGGTGACCACGTGCACGCCCTGGCCGGTGATGGCATTCAGGTACACGGCCAGCGTCGCGGTCAGCGTCTTGCCTTCGCCGGTGCGCATTTCGGCGATCTTGTTGTCGTTCAGCACCATGCCGCCGATCAGCTGCACGTCGAAGTGGCGCATCTTCATGACACGCTTGCTGGCCTCGCGGCAGACGGCGAAGGCCTCGGGCAGCAGCGCCTCGAGCGATTCGCCGCCGGCGTGGCGCTGCCGGAAGGTCTCCGTCATGCCGCGCAGTTCGTCGTCCGAGAGCTGCTCGAACTTCGGCTCCAGCGCATTGATCTGCGCCACCGTGCGGCGATATTGTTTGATCAGCCGCTCATTGCGGCTGCCGAAGACTTTCTTGAGAAGGCCGGTGATCATCGATTGCTTTCACCTGCGCGGAACCGGGTGGCACCCCAGGGATGCGGGCTGCTCCGGCGGCCGGGCGAGGAATGGATAGATTGGCGCAAAACGCCGAGTTTATCATGTGCCGGGGTCACGGCCGGAACGCGCCTGGCCCCATCCCGCAAGGGCAGGCAAGCCTGCCGAATGTTGACCACGCGTGTCGTGCTCATGATTGCCCGCGCGCCCCGTCAGCCACAGTTTGGGGCGGCCGCCGCAGCTTCAATCCGCAGTCGGGCAAGGCGGCCCCCGCGCCCCTTGCTAGAATGCATGCATGCGCCGCTTCACCCATCACGCCCTGCAGACCCCCGCCGCCAAGCCGCTCAACGACTGGCTGGCCAAGGCCGGCCCGGTTTCGACGCTGATGCAGACCGCGCGCCAGCTGTCGGTGCTTGAGGCCGAGGTGCTGGCACTGCTGCCCGCCGGCATGCGCGACGGCCTGGCCGTGGCCGGCGTCAAGCGTGACGCCACCGACCCGAACGCCCAGGTGCTGCTGTTGCTGGCCGCGCACGGCGCCGCCGCTGCCCGCGTGCGCCAGGTGGTGCCGACGCTGCTGGCACGGCTGCAGCAGCGCGGCTCGCACATCACCGCGATCCGGGTGCGGGTGCAGCCGGAGGTGTCGCGCCACGCGGACTGGGAAGTGGAGCCCGTGCAACGCCAGCGCACCGGCGGCCGCATGACGCCCACGGGACTCGCCAACCTCGACCAGCTGGCGCGCAGCCTGCCGGATTCGCCGCTGCGCGACGCGCTCAATACGCTGCTCGCCCATCACCGCTAGCCCGGTGCCGAACACAAAAAAGCCGACCCTCGGGTCGGCTTTTTT
Organism: Cupriavidus sp. FW305-46; assembly: GCF_058787075.1. NCBI lineage: Bacteria > Pseudomonadati > Pseudomonadota > Betaproteobacteria > Burkholderiales > Burkholderiaceae > Cupriavidus > Cupriavidus sp. FW305-46. The sequence goes on along the minus strand of NZ_JBYSZI010000067.1, from coordinate 17,852 downwards.
GGCGCCAGTTCGCCAGGATCAGGCAAACGCCGGCTGCGCCTGCGGCAGGAACGCGGCCGGGGCTTCCTCGACGCGGTCGAAGGTGACCAGCTCGTACGCTTCCTGGTCGGCCAGCAGCGCGCGCAGCAGCTGGTTGTTCAGGCCGTGGCCCGACTTGTTCGCCACATAGGCGCCGATCAGCGGATGGCCCACCACATACAGGTCGCCGATCGCATCCAGGATCTTGTGGCGCACGAACTCGTCGCCGTAGCGCAGCTCTTCATTGTTGAGCATGCGGTGCTCGTCCAGCACGATCGCGTTGTCCAGGCTGCCGCCGCGCGCCAGGCCCATCTCGCGCAGGGCTTCCACCTCGTGCGCAAAGCCGAAGGTGCGGGCGCGGGCAATCTCGCGCACGTAGCTGGTGTCGGCAAAGTCGATCGAGAAGGTCTGACCGGTCTTGTCGACCGCCGGGTGGCGGAAGTCGATGGTGAACGACAGCTTGAAGCCGAAGAACGGCTCCAGCCGCGCCAGCTTGTCGCCCTCGCGCACTTCCACCGCTTTCTTGACGCGGATAAAGGTCTTCAGCGCGTTCTGCTCTTCAATGCCGGCCGACTGCAGCAGGAACACGAAGGACGCGGCGCTGCCGTCCATGATCGGGATTTCCTCGGCGTCGACATCGACATAGAGGTTGTCAATGCCCAGGCCCGCACAGGCCGACATCAGGTGCTCGACGGTCGAAACGCGCGCGCCATCCTTCTGCAGCACCGATGCCAGGCGCGTGTCGCCGATGGCCGACGCGGCCACGGGAATCTCGACGGCCTCGGGCAGGTCGACGCGGGTAAAGACGATGCCGGTGTCCGCCGGCGCGGGACGCAGGGTCAACGTGACCTTGCGTCCCGAGTGCAGGCCGATGCCAACGGTCTTTACCAGGGATTTGATGGTGCGCTGCTTGAGCATGACAGCCTCAACTATTATAAAAATCTATCGGGCGGCTTTTCTGATTAAGGGATTTTACCACCACCTCAGGGGCGCTGCAGCCGGGTTTTGTTTCCGGCTGTTAACACCGCCTTAACAAGTTGCGTATTAGCCACGTCTACCCGGATGACTGTGTCAGCCACGCAACGCCGCCAGCACTGCCTCGGCGCTGCTGACGCGGAATTCGCCCGGTGCCTCGACGTCGAGCCGGGTGACGACGCCGTCGTCGATCACCATCGCGTAGCGCTTGGAGCGCACGCCCATGCCGCGCGCGCCCAGGTCCTGGTCCAGGCCCAACGCGCGGGTCCACTCGGCGCTGCCGTCGGCCATCATGCGCACCGTGCCGCCAGTCTGCTGCTCACGGCCCCAGGCGCCCATCACGAAGGCGTCGTTGACCGACACGCACCAGACCTCGTCGATGCCGGCCTCGCGCAGCGCCGCGGCGTGCTGCACAAAGCCCGGCACATGCTTGGCCGAGCAGGTCGGCGTGAAAGCGCCGGGCAGGCCGAACACCACGATCTTGCGGCCGCGGACCAGGTCCGCCACCTTGAAGGCATTGGGGCCGAGCGCACAGCCGTTGCCTTCGGTTTCGAAGAATTCCTGCAGCGTGGCGTCGGGGACGCGGGAACCGACAGTGATCATGGGTCGTGGTCCTCCTGGGTTTTCTGAAGAATAGTCCGGATGCCGGGGCGCAGACGCCCGCACTCAGGCAGACGGGCAATCTCAAGATCATAGGCGCCTTGCCCGCATTGCCAAAGCCGGGTCACATCCGGTGACATCCGGCGCGGATCCGATACACCTTGCTACAAAGACGTCCGCGCGGCGCACCTCTTGGGTGCGCCGCGCGGACGCTGATACATCCCGACCGGGAAGGCGGGAAACCAGTCCGGGGAGGCGGCCAGCGGCACGCCCGTCCCGGCAACGGGATGCGGGTGAAGCCCAGTCCGGCGCAGGCGCGGCGCCGCCAGCAGCCCGGCGGTTCACGTCAATCCATGCAAGGCACGCGCGGATGGGGAGCGCACGTGCATCGCGACAAGGCGACGCGTTCCGTCAGGCGGCCGGTGGAGGCACCGATGCCGCGCCAGGCAGGGCTCAGTCTGCCTGCTTGCGCAGGAAGGCCGGGATGTCGTACGTATCCACACCCTTTTCCTGCAGCGCCGCCACGTGGGCCGACGCCGACTCACGCGAGCTGCGCCACACTGCCGGCGTATCCAGGTTGCTGTAGTCCGGCGAGCTGTGCGTGGCCGCGGCGGCGGTCATGTTGGCCATCATCTGCACCGGCATGTTGTCCGTGCCGGTCTTGAGCAGGGTCATCGGCTGTTGCTTCTTGGCCGAGCGGCCCAGGCCCGTGGCCACCACCGTCACGCGCAGCGCATCGCTCATCGAGTCGTCGTACACCGTACCGAAGATCACGGTCGCATCTTCCGCGGCGTAGCTGCGGATGGTGTTCATGACTTCCTTGGTTTCCGACAGCTTCAGCGAACGGCTGGCGGTGATGTTGACCAGCACGCCGCGCGCGCCGGACAGGTCAACGCCTTCCAGCAGCGGGCTGGCAACGGCCTGCTCGGCCGCCAGGCGGGCGCGGTCCACGCCCGACACGGTGGCCGTCCCCATCATGGCCTTGCCCTGCTCGCCCATCACCGTCTTCACGTCTTCGAAGTCGACGTTCACCAGGCCGTCAACGTTGATGATCTCGGCAATGCCGGCCACCGCGTTGTGCAGCACGTCGTCGGCGCACTGGAAGCACTTGTCCATCTCGGCGTCGTCGCCCATCACTTCGAACAGCTTCTCGTTGAGCACCACGATCAGCGAGTCGACGCTCGATTCCAGCTCGCTGGAACCGTGTTCGGCCACCTTGGCGCGGCGCGCGCCTTCGAAGTCGAACGGCTTGCTGACCACGCCCACGGTCAGGATGCCCATCTCCTTGGCCACTTGCGCGACGATCGGCGCGGCGCCCGTGCCGGTGCCGCCGCCCATGCCGGCAGTGATGAAGACCATGTGCGCACCGCGCAGCGCGTCGGCAATCTGCTCGCGGGCCTGATCGGCGCAACCGCGACCGACTTCCGGCTTGGCACCGGCGCCCAGGCCCGTATTGCCGAGTTGAAGCACGCGCGAAGCGGTGGAACGCTTGAGCGCCTGGGCGTCGGTATTCATGCAGATGAATTCGACGCCTTGGACGCCGCGGCTGATCATGTGCTGCACGGCATTGCCGCCCGCGCCGCCCACGCCGACCACCTTGATGATGGTGCCGTCCATCACTTCCGTTTCGATCATGTCAAAGTCCATCACTGCCTCCGAGAAGAATCAGTCCCCAGACGATGCAGCCTCCCCGCCGCAACCCCTGGTTTCTGAACAAGAAACCAATAAAAAGAAAACCAGAAAACTTCCATGGCACGCAGGCCTGTCCGGTAGACCGCCCTGCCCGTGCGCCGTTGCATCGTCAGCGCGTCAATTTCCGCATTGATCAGAAATTGCCGACAAACCATTCCTTCATGCGGGTCCACACCTGCTTGACCGAGCCGCTCTGCACGGCCACCTTGCGCCCGCGCATGCGTTGCACGCGGCCTTCCAGCAGCAGGCCCATCACAGTCGCGTAGCGCGGGCTCTTCACCACCTCGTGCAGGTTGCCGCGATACTCCGGTACGCCCACGCGCACAGGCTTGAGGAAGATGTCCTCGCCCAGCTCGACCATGCCCGGCATCATCGCGGTACCACCGGTGATGACCACGCCGGACGACAACAGTTCTTCATAGCCCGACTCGCGCACCACCTGGTGCACCAGCGAGTACAGCTCTTCGATGCGCGGCTCGATCACCGCGGCCAGTGCCTGGCGGCTGAGCGTGCGCGTGCCGCGGTCGCCCACGCCGGGCACCTCGATCATGTCGTCCGGGTCGGCGATCGCCTGCTTGGCGATGCCGTACTGGATCTTGATGTCCTCGGCATCGGGCGTCGGCGTGCGCAACGCCATGGCGATGTCGTTGGTGATCTGGTCGCCGGCGATGGGGATCACGGCCGTATGGCGGATCGCGCCTTCGCTGAAGATGGCGATGTCGGTGGTGCCGCCGCCAATGTCGACCAGCACCACGCCCAGTTCCTTCTCGTCCTCGGTCAGCACCGCCAGGCTGGAGGCCAGCGGCTGCAGGATCAGGTCGTGCACTTCCAGGCCGCAGCGGCGCACGCACTTGACGATGTTCTGCGCGGCGCTGACCGCGCCGGTGACGATATGCACCTTCACTTCCAGGCGGATGCCGCTCATGCCGATGGGCTCGCGCACGTCCTCCTGGCCGTCGATGATGAATTCCTGCGTCAGGATGTGCAGGATCTGCTGGTCGGTCGGGATATTGACCGCCTTGGCGGTCTCGATCACGCGCGCCACATCGGTCTGCGTGACCTCCTTGTCCTTGATCGCCACCATGCCGCTGGAGTTGAAGCTGCGGATGTGGCTGCCGGCAATGCCGGTGAAGACCTCCGAAATCTTGCAGTCGGCCATCAGCTCGGCCTCTTCCAGCGCCTTCTGGATCGACTGCACGGTGGCCTCGATATTGACCACGACCCCTTTCTTCAGACCCTTGGACTCTGACTGGCCCATCCCGATCACCTCGTAGCTGCCGTCGGGGCGCAGTTCTGCGACCACCGCCGCCACCTTCGAGGTGCCGATATCCAGACCGACCAACAGGTCCTTGTATTCCTTGCTCATCGGGTTTTCTCCGCGTTCTTGCTCTTCAGTCGCGTCGGATTGTTGTTGGAAGTACCTGAAACCGCTGCTGCCGCCGGCGCCGGCTTGGCCGCCTTCGCTGCTTTCGCCGCCTTCTCCGCCTTCTCCGCCCTGACCGCCGCTGCGATCTGCGCCTCGGTCAGGAAGCGGGCATTGGCAGCGCGGATGGCAAAGCCGTTGGGATAGCGCAAGTCGGCATACTCGATCTGGCTGCCCCATTGCTGGGTGACCTGCGGCCAGGCCGCGACGAAGCGCCGGACCCGCTGGTCCATCGCCACGCGATCCTCATCGTTCTGCTCGCGGCCCAGTTCGACCTCCATGCCGTTGGACAGCTTCGCGCGCCAGGCATAGCGGCCAGACAGGGCCACCGCCAGCGGCTCGGCCTTGAGCGGCTTGAACCACTGGCGCATGACCTCGAGCTTCTCGATCACATCGCCCTCGCTGTCCGGCGGCCCGTCCAGCGCCAGCAGCTGTGCGTCTTCTTCCGCCTCGGCGGTGTTGGCGACAAAAACCTCGCCATAGGTATTGATCAGGCGCCCGCTGTCGGGCGTGCCCCAGGTGCCCAGCGCCTCGTGTTCCTCGACCTCGACCGCCAGGCCGTTGGGCCACTCGCGCCGCACGCTGGCGCGCCGGACCCAGGGCACCGACTCGAACGCCTGCCGGGCCGCGTTCAGGTCCAGCGTGAAGAAATTGCCGGTCAGCTTGCCCAGCGCGCTGGCACGCACGCTGGGCGCGTTCACGTGGCGCAGGGCGCCGCCGTCCAGCGGGCCGATCTCCACATGGGTGATGGCGAACACCGGCCGCTGCGCCAGCCACAGCAGGCCTGCCGCGAGCGCCATCAGCACCACCAGCGCGTACAGCGCGGAGGCGATCAGGTTGAGCAGGCGTGCGTTATGCCACATGGTCCGGTACGGTCCTGTTCGGTTGCGTTATTCGGGTTTCCAATGCTCGTTGGGATGCAGGTCCAGCGTGGCCGCGGCCACCACCTGCATCACGAAGTCCTCGTAGCTGATGCCAACCGCGCGCGCCGCCATCGGCACCAGCGAATGGCCGGTCATGCCGGGCGAGGTATTCATCTCGAGCAGGAAAGGCTTGCCGTCGGCGCGCAGCATCAGGTCGGCGCGCGCCCAGCCGCGGCAGCCCAGCACGCGGTAGGACTGCACCGCCAGTGCCCGGACCTCGCGTTCGACTTCTGGGTCCAGGCCCGACGGGCACAAGTATTGGGTATCGTCAGTAAAGTACTTATTTTGATAGTCGTAGTTGGCTTCGGGCGCGACGATGCGGATCACCGGCAGCGCTTCGGCGCTGTCGCCCTCGCCCACGATCGGGCAGGTCAGCTCGGCGCCGTCGATAAAGGTCTCGGCAATGACGTCGTTGTCCAGCGCCGCGGCCTTGTCGAAGGCCGCGCGCATCTGGTCGGCGGCAGTGACCTTGGTCAGGCCGATCGACGAACCCTCGCGCGCCGGCTTGACGATCAGCGGCAGGCCCAGGTCGGCCGCCACGGCATCAAAATCAGTGTCCGCATGCAGCATGGCAAAGCGCGGCGTGGCCAGGTCATAGGTCATCCACAAGCGCTTGGTGGCCTGCTTGTCCATGGCCATGGCTGATGCCAGCACGCCGCTGCCGGTGTACGGCACGCCCAGCTGCTCGAGCAGGCCCTGGATCGTGCCATCCTCGCCATAGCGGCCATGCAGCGCGATAAAGACGCGGTCAAAGCCGGCAGCGGCCAGCTCGGCCACGCTCTGCAGGCCCGGGTCGAAGCCGTGCGCGTCCACGCCGCGCGACTGCAGCGCGGCCAGCACGCCGTTGCCCGACATCAGCGAGATCTCGCGTTCGGCCGAGCGTCCACCCAGCAGCACGCCGACCTTGCCCAGCGACTTGGGATCGATATTGGGATGGGCGACGAAGCTCATGCCTGGCCTCCCTGCGTTGATTGCGTCGATTGCTGGTGCGACACCAGCTGCCCCGGCACGGCCCCGATCGAGCCCGCGCCCATCGTCACGACCACATCGCCCGGCCGGACGGCATCCAGGATGGCCTGCGGCATTTCTTCCATCTGCTCCACGAAAACAGGTTCGACCTTGCCGGCCACGCGCAGCGCGCGGGTCAGCGCACGGCCGTCGGCGGCCACGATCGGGGCTTCGCCGGCGGCGTAGACCTCGGCCAGCAGCAGGGCATCGACGGTGCCCAGCACTTTGACGAAGTCCTCAAAGCAATCCCGCGTACGGGTAAAGCGGTGCGGCTGGAACGCCAGCACCAGGCGGCGCCCCGGGAACGCGCCGCGCGCGGCGGCCAGCGTGGCCGCCATCTCCACCGGGTGGTGGCCGTAGTCGTCCACCAGGGTGAAGGTGCCGGCGCCATCGGGCGTGGCCACCTCGCCGTAGCGCTGGAAGCGGCGGCCCACACCGTGGAACTCGCGCAGTGCCTTGACGATGGCGGCATCGGGCACCTCCAGCTCGGTGGCGATGGCGATCGCCGCCAGCGCGTTCTGCACGTTGTGCAGGCCGGGCAGGTTCAGCACGATCTCCAGCGGCGGCTCGGCATGGCCGTCGAGCTGGCGCAGCACGGTGAAGTGCATCTGGCCGTCGACCGCGCGCGCGTCCACGGCGCGGATCTGGGCATCCTCGGCAAAGCCGTAGCGCACCACCGGCTTGGACACGAACGGCAGGATCTCGCGCACGTTGGGGTCATCCACGCACAGCACCGCGATGCCGTAGAACGGCAGCCGCTGGGTGAATTCGATGAACGCCTGCTTGAGCCGGGCAAAGTCATGCCCGTAGGTGTCCATGTGATCGGCATCGATATTGGTAATGACCTCGATCACCGGGAACAGGTTCAGGAACGATGCGTCCGACTCGTCGGCCTCGGCCACGATGAAGTCGCCGGTGCCCAGGCGCGCGTTGGCGCCGGCCGAATTCAGGCGGCCGCCGATGACGAAGGTCGGGTCCAGCCCGCCTTCGGCCAGCACCGAGGCCACCAGGCTGGTGGTGGTGGTCTTGCCGTGCGTGCCGGCAATGGCCACGCCCTGCTTCAGGCGCATCAGTTCGGCCAGCATCACCGCGCGCGGCACCACCGGGATGCGCTTGCTGCGGGCGGCCAGCACTTCGGGGTTGTCGCCGCTGACGGCGGTCGAAACCACCACCGCGTTGGCGCCGGTCACGTTGGCCGCGTCATGCCCGTGCATGACCGTGGCGCCCAGCGAAGCCAGGCGCCGCGTGGCGGCATTGTTGCCCACGTCCGAGCCCGAGACCTTGTATCCCAGGTTCAGCAGAACCTCGGCGATGCCGCTCATGCCGGCGCCGCCGATGCCCACGAAGTGGATGTTCTTGACGATATGCTTCATTCGATTGCTGCTTATATAGGCTTCAGTCCCTGGCCAGCTGACTGCAGATCTCGGCGACGCGCCGGGTTGCCTCAGGTTTGGCCAGTCCGCGCGCCAGGCGCGCCATGTCTTTCAGCTGCGGCCGGGTCAGGCTGGCGATGGTTTGCGCCAGCCCCTCGGCCGTCAGGTCTTTCTGCTGCACCAGCAGGGCCGCTCCCTGCTTCGACAAAAATTCCGCGTTGGTGGTCTGGTGGTCGTCCACCGCATGCGGGAACGGCACGAACATCGCCGCCACGCCTGCGGCAGCCACTTCCGACACCGTCATCGCGCCGGCGCGGCAGATCACCAGGTCCGCATCGGCGTAAGCGCGCGCCATGTCGTCGATAAACGGCAGGGTCTGCGCGGGCACCTGCGCGGCCGCGTAGTTGGTGCGCAGCGTGTCGATCTGCTTCGCGCCCGCCTGATGCGTGACCACCGGGCGCTCGCCCTCGGGCAGCCGCGCGATGGCCTTGGGCACCACCTCGTTCAGTGCCGCGGCGCCCAGGCTGCCGCCCACCACCAGGATGCGCAGCGGGCCGCTGCGCTGGTCATAGCGCGCTTCGGGCGCATCCAGGTGCGCCAGTTCCTCGCGCACCGGGTTGCCGGTCCATTCGCCGCCGGGCAGCGTGTCCGGGAACGCGCACAGCACGCGGTCGGCCACCTTGGCCAGCACCTTGTTGGCCAGTCCGGCGATCGAGTTCTGCTCGTGCAGCACCAGCGGGCGCCCCAGCAGCGACGCCATCATGCCGGCCGGGAAGGTGATATAGCCGCCCATGCCCAGCACCACGCTCGGGCGCACCCGGCGCAGCGCGGCTATGCTCTGCCAGAACGCGCGCAGCAGGTTCAGCGGCAGCAGGAACTTGGTCACCAGGCCCTTGCCGCGCAGCCCGCCGAACTGGATGAACTCCATCGGGATGTCGTGCTTGGGCACCAGCGTGGCCTCCATGCCGGTGCGGTTGCCCAGCCAGACCACTTTCCAGCCCTGCTCACGCAGCGCCTGCGCGACCGCCAGCCCCGGGAACACATGTCCCCCGGTGCCGCCGGCCATCACGAGCAAGGTGCGCGGTCCGGTCATACCTTCCCTCCGCGCATCAATACTCGATTTTCATAATCAATGCGCAGCAGGATCGCCAGCGCCACGCAGTTCATCAAGATCCCCGAGCCGCCATAGCTCACCAGCGGCAGCGTCAGCCCCTTGGTCGGCAGCAGGCCCAGGTTCACGCCCATATTGATAAAGGTCTGCCAGCCGATCCACACGCCGATGCCTTTGGCCACCAGGCCGGCAAAGGTGCGGTCCAGCTGCAGCGCGGTGCGGCCGATATTGAAGGCGCGCCGCACCAGCCAGTAGAACAGCACGATCACCACCAGCACGCCGACAAAGCCAAATTCCTCGCCGATCACCGCGAGGATGAAGTCGGTATGGGCCTCGGGCAGGTAGTGCAGCTTCTCGATGCTGCCGCCCAGCCCCACCCCGGTCCATTCGCCGCGGCCGAAGGCGATCAGCGAGTGCGTGAGCTGGTAGGCCTTGCCCAGTGCGTTGCTCTCTTCCCACGGGTTCAGGTAGGCGAAGATCCGCTCGCGCCGCCAGGGCGAAGCCGTGATCAGCAGCGCGAACGCGCCTATTGCCACGCCCACCAGCCCGGCGAACAGCTTGCCGTTGATGCCGCCCAGGAACAGGATGCCCATCGCCACCGCGGCGATCACCAGGAACGCGCCCATGTCGGGCTCGAGCAGCAGCAGCATGCCCACCACCACCACCGCCACGCCCATCGGCAAAAAGCCCTTGGACACGGTCTGCATCCACTCCTGCTTGCGCACGGTGTAGTTGGCCGCGTACAGCACCACCGCCAGCTTCATCAGCTCGGACGGCTGGAAGTTCATCACCCCCAGCGGAATCCAGCGCCGCGCGCCGTTCACGCCCTTGCCGACGAACGGCACCAGCACGATCACCAGCAGGATCAGCGCGAAGATAAAGAGCTTGGGCGCATAGCGGTCCCACACCTTGACCGGGACCTGGAACGACGCCAGCCCGACCGACAGCCCGATCCCAAGCGCGAACGCATGGCGCATCAGGAAGTGGCTCTCGCGGTAGTTGGCGTAGCGCGGCGAGTCCGGCAGCGCGATCGAGGCCGAATAGACCATCACCAGGCCGAGCGCGAGCAGCACGATCGACACCCACAGCATGGGCTGGTCGTACTCCATCATGCGCGAGCGGGTCGGCTTGACGCCCGACACGGCGTCGCGCAGGCCACCCCAGGCATTGCCGATGGTGGCGCCGATAAAGCCGCTGCGCTTGACCTGTGCTTCGCTCATGGCAGGATCCCCCGGGACAGCGCCAGTTCTTCCACCGCGCCGCGGAACACCTCGGCGCGATGCACGTAGTTGCGGAACATGTCGAGGCTGGCGCACGCCGGCGACAGCAGCACCACATCGCCGTTCTCGGCCAGTCGGGCAGCCTTGGTCACGGCCTCTTCCAGCGTGCCGGCGTCGACCAGGCTGGCACCGCTGCCCTGCAATGCATCGCGCAGTTCACCCGCGGCACGGCCGATCAGCACCACCGCGCGCGCGTACTGCGCCACCGGCGCGGCCAGCGGCGAGAAATCCTGGCCCTTGCCTTCGCCGCCGGCGATCAGCACCACGCGCTTGTCCAGCCCAGACAGCGCAGCCACGGTGGCGCCCACGTTGGTGCCCTTGCTGTCGTCGAAATACTCGACATCGTCGATGGTCGCGACCCACTCCACGCGGTGCGGCTCGCCGCGGTATTCGCGCAGGCCGTGCAGCAGTGCGTTCATCGGCAGGTCGATGGCGCGGCACAGCGCCAGCGCGGCCATCGCATTGGTGGCGTTGTGCATGCCGCGGATATGCAGCGCGTCGGCCGGCATCAGGCGCTTGTGGCGCACCGGCACGGCTTCCTGGACCACCTCGGCGGCCTTGCGGCGGCGCGGCTTGCCCTCCCCTTCCGCTTCCGGATCCGGTTCGGCCAGCACCAGCCAGGGCATGCCGCCCTCGCGCAGGATGCCGAAGCTGCCCGGCGTTTCCGGCAGGTCGGTGCCGAAGGTCAGCGGCGTGCGCCCGGGCCGTGCCATGTCCATGGTCAGGCGGTCGTTGCGGTTGAGCACCTGCACGCATTCGCTGCCGGCCGGCCCGAAGATGCGCGCCTTGGACGCGGCATAGGCTTCCATCGAGCCATGCCAGTCCAGGTGGTCCTGGGTGACGTTGAGCACAGTCGCCGCGGCGGGCGCCAGCGTGTGCGTGGTTTCCAGCTGGAAGCTGGACAGCTCAAGCACCCACACCTCCGGCAGCGATGCCGAGGCGATGCAGGCCGACAGCTTGTCCAGCGCCGACGGGCTGATATTGCCCGCCACTGCCACGCTCTTGCCGGCGCGCTCCACCAGCCGGCCGGTCAGCGCGGTGGTGGTGGTCTTGCCGTTGGTGCCGGTGATCGCCAGGATCTTCGGCACGTAGCCGGACTCGGCTTCCAGGTGGCGCAGCGCGCGCACGAACAGCTCGATCTCGCCCCACACCGGGATGCCGCGCGCCTGCGCCGCGGCCAGCAGCGCGCCAGTGGCGGCTTCCAGCGGCGACAGGCCCGGGCTGATCGCCACCAGGCCGATGCCGTCGAGCAGGCTGTCGGCGAACGGGCCGCCGACGAATTCGGCCGAAGTCAGCTCGGCCTGCAGGAAGACAAGGTTGGCGGGCGCCTCGCGCGTGTCTGCCACGCGCACCGCGCAGCCGTTCAGGCCACACCAGCGCGCCATGGCCAGGCCCGACTCACCAAGGCCCAGTACCAGCACATGAGGTTTTTGCAGCTCGCCAAACACTTCGATTTCCTGCCTTTGTTTTCCTGTATCTATATAGAAAGCGCCGTCAGTCCCTGACCCGCGCAACCATTAACGCAACTTCAGCGTCGACAACCCGATCAGCACCAGCAGCATGGTGATGATCCAGAAGCGCACCGTGACCTGGGTTTCCTTCCAGCCGCCCAGCTCGAAATGGTGGTGCAGCGGCGCCATCCGGAATAGCCGCCTGCCTTCGCCATAGCGGCGCTTGGTGATCTTGAACCACGTCACCTGCGCCATCACCGACAGTGTTTCCACCACGAAGATACCGCCCATTACGAACAGCACGATCTCCTGGCGCACGATCACCGCCACCGTGCCGAGCGCGCCGCCCAGCGCCAGCGCGCCCACGTCGCCCATGAAAACCTGCGCCGGGTGCGCGTTGAACCAGAGGAAGGCCAGCCCCGCGCCGGCCAATGCCGAGCAGAAGATCAGCAGTTCGCCCGCGCCCGGGATATGCGGGAACAGCAGGTACTTGCTGTAGACCGAGTTGCCCATCACGTACGCAAACACGCCCAGCCCGCCGCCAACCAGCACCACCGGCATGATCACCAGGCCGTCCAGGCCGTCGGTCAGGTTGACGGCGTTGCTCGAGCCCACGATCACCAGGTAGGTCAGCACGATGAAGCCGGCCACGCCCAGCGGGTAGCTGATCTCCTTGAAGAAGGGCACGATCAGGTTGGACTTGTACGGCATGTCCAGCGACAGCCCGCCCTCGACCCAGTTCAGGAACAGCTCCCACACCCGCACGTTGCTGCTTTCCGATACCGAAAACGCCAGGTAGACCGCGGCCACAAGGCCGATCAGCGTCTGCCAGAAAAATTTCTCGCGGCTCGACATGCCGCGCGGGTCGCGATACACCACCTTGCGGTAGTCGTCGACCCAGCCGATCGCGCCGTAGCCGAAGGTGACCAGCATCACCACCCAGATAAAACGGTTGCCCCAGTCGCACCACAGCAGCGTCGACACCGCGATCGAGACCAGCACCAGCACGCCGCCCATGGTCGGCGTGCCGGCCTTGACCAGGTGGGTCTGCGGGCCGATGGTGCGCACCGCCTGGCCGACCTTCAGCTCGGTCAGCTTGCGGATCACCCACGGACCGAACGCCAGCCCGATCAGAAGCGCGGTGAGGTTGGCCATCACCGCGCGGAAAGTCAGATAGTTGACGACCCGGAGGAAGCTGTAGTCGTTTTGCAGCCACTGGGCCAGAGCCAATAACATCGTGTTGTCTTATTTAATGTGCGGAAGTGTCTGCGACCAGCGCCGCGACCATCCGTTCCATGCGCATGAAGCGCGATCCCTTCACCAGCACGGCGCCCACTTGCGCCACCATGCCCCTGCTGTCTTCCTCCAGCGCCTTTGCCAGGGCTTCCGCGGTGCCGAAATGCCGGCCACCCGCGCCGAATGCCTGCACCGCATGCACGGCCAGTTCACCGGTCGCCCACAGCGTGCCAATGCCGCGCGCCTTGGCGTAGGCACCGATCTCTTGGTGGAATGCGGGGCCCTGGTCGCCCACTTCGCCCATGTCGCCCAGCACCAGCACACGCGGCGCGGCAAAGCCGGCCAGCACGTCGATGGCGGCGCGCATGGAGTCGGGGTTGGCGTTGTATGTGTCGTCGATGACTACCGTCCCACCCGGCGTGTACTTGACCTGCAGCCGGCCCTTGACCGCCTGGAACCCGGCCAGGCCCCGCTGGATCGCCGGCACGTGCACCCCCGCGGCCAGCGCGCAGGCGATGGCCGCCAGCGCGTTGCGCACGTTGTGCTCACCCAGCAGCGCCAGGCGCACGTCGAAGGCATGGCCAGGCGCGCGTACCTGCATCACCTGTGCGCCGTCGACCAGCGTCACGGTGGCGTGCACATCGGCGCGCTGCGAGGTGCCGAACGACAGCGCGCGGCGCGCGCCCGCGGCATTGCGCCACACCGGCGCGTAGGCGCCGCCGCTTTCCGCGTCGAGCGGGTACACCGCCACGCCGTTGGCAGGCAGCGCCGCAATCGCGGCAGCGTGCTCGTGGGCGACGGCTTCCACACTGACCATGAACTCCTGGTGCTCGCGCTGCGCGTTGGTGATCACCGCCACGGTGGGCTGGGCGATGCCGGCCAGGTAGACCGTCTCGCCCGGATGGTTCATGCCGAGCTCCAGCACCGCCAGCTTGTGCGTGGCGCGCAGGCGCAGCGCCGTCAGCGGCAGGCCGATATCGTTGTTCAGATTGCCGCCGGTGGCCAGGCGCTGCTCCTCGCCTACCGCCGCGGCGAAGATGGCCGCGATCATTTCCTTGACCGTGGTCTTGCCGTTGCTGCCGGTCACCGCCACCGCCGGCAGCGTGAACTGGCGGCGCCAGCCGGCGCCAAGCTCGCCCAGCGCAAGGCGCGTGTCCGGCGCGACGATGGCCGGCACGCCGGCATCGACCTCGCGGCTGACCAGCACGGCGACAGCGCCGCGCGCCACCACGTCGGCGATGAAATCATGCGCGTCGAAGCGCTCGCCCTTGAGGGCGATGAACAGGTCGCCGGGCTCGACGCTGCGGCTGTCGCTATGCACGCGCGAAAACTCCACGGCGCCGTCGCCGCAAACGCGCGCGCCGGCGATCCAGCCGGCGGCTTGCTGCAAGGTGGTCATTGGGGTCTGGCTCATGCCGATACTCCACGGGTGGCAAGCGCCAGTCGTACATGTTCGCGATCGGAGAACGGGCGCTTGCGCCCCTGGATCTCCTGGGTGGCCTCATGGCCCTTGCCCGCCACCAGCACCACGTCGGCCGGTGCCGCGTGCCTGACGGCATAGAGGATGGCGGCGGCGCGGTCTTCGATCTGGCGCGCGCGCGCGCGCTCGGCCATGCCGTCGGCAATGGCGTCCAGGATGTCCTGTGGGTCTTCGCTGCGCGGGTTGTCGCTGGTCAGGATGACCTCGTCGGCCTCGCGCTCGGCCACCGCGCCCATCAGCGGGCGCTTGATCGGGTCGCGGTCGCCACCGCAGCCGAACACGCACCACAGGCGGCCGTTGCGCGCCTGCGCCACCGGGCGCAGCGCGGCCAGCGTCTGTGCCAGCGCGTCCGGGGTATGGGCGTAGTCGACCACGGCCAGCGGCGCATCCGGGCCGCCGGCGGCACCGAACAACTCCATGCGCCCTTCGACCGGCGTCAGCGCGCGCAGCGCGGCGATGGCCGCGTCCCACGCCACGCCGTTGGCGAGCGCCGCACCCAGCACCGCCAGCAGGTTGCTGACGTTGAAGGCGCCGATCATCGGCGTGGCCATCTCGGCGCTGCCGAAGCTGCCGTCGATATGGAAGGCGGTGCCGGTGGGCGTGGCGCGCACCTTGGTGGCGCGCAGCCACTCGCCGCGCGGGCGGCGCACCGTGGCCGCGCCGGGGCCGTCGATGCCGTATTCGATCACGTGCGGCGCGCCGATGGCGGCGGCGTCCGCCGCCAGCAGGCGCTGGCCCATGGCGTCGTCGCGGTTGACCACCGCTGCGCGCAGGCCGTCCCAGCGGAACAGGCTCACCTTGGCGGCCTCGTACTCGGCCATCGAGCCGTGGTAGTCGAGGTGGTCCTGGGTCAGGTTAGTCAGCACCGCCACCGAGAAATGCGTGCCGGCCACGCGCTCCTGCTCCAGGCCGTGCGAGGACACCTCCATCGCCACTGCGCGCGCGCCGGCGTCGTGCAGGGACGCCAGGCTGGCCTGCAGCTGCACCGCGTCGGGCGTGGTGAAGCCGGTAGCCTGCAGCGCGCCCGGGAAGCCGGAGCCCAGCGTGCCGATGGTCGCGCAGGGCGTGCCGGCGGCCTGCAGCACCCGTGCCAGCCACTGGCTGCACGAGGTCTTGCCGTTGGTGCCGGTGATGCCGGTCACGGCCAGGCCGCGCACCGGGTTGCCATGCCAGCCGGCGGCGATCGGGCCAGCCAGCTGGTGCAGGCGGCTCACCGCGAGATGCGGCACGACGTCGCCGAAGGGCCAGTCGAAGCCGTCGGCCTCATAGACGATGGCCCCCGCGCCGGCGGCGATCGCTTGGGCGATATAGGGCCGGCCATCGGTGGCCAGGCGCGCGTTGCCGAGCACGTAGGCGAAGAACACATCGCCACGCGCCAGGCGCCGGGTATCTCCGGTCAACTGCGCGGCGGCGGCCACGTTGGTACGCAGCCAGGCCAGCGCGTTGCTGGCCTGGGCGGTGACCTCGAGCGGGAGCAGTGGCTTGGCCGTCATTGGGTCGAGCTCCACGGTTCGCTCTCCTGCACCTTGTCGCTGACCACCAGCTGGCGGATCGGCGAGTCGGGCTGCACATTCAGTGCGCGCAGCGTGCCGCCGGTGATGGCCGCGAACGCCGGGCCGGCCACCAGGCCGCCGTAGTGGCTGCCCGCGGTGGGTTCGTCCACGCTGACGGCCACGATGATGCGCGGATTCGACATCGGCGCCAGGCCGATGAACGAGGCGCGGTACTTGCTGCGGTTGTAGCCGCGGCCTTCATGCTTGTAGGCGGTACCGGTCTTGCCGCCGACGCGGTAGCCCATCACCTGCGCCTCGGGGGCGGTGCCGCCGGGAGCGGTCACGGTCTCCATCATGGCGCGCACGTCGCGCGCCACCTGGGGCGACAGGATGCGCTCGCCGGTGGCGGGGCCGCTGGTGCGGAACATCGACACCGGGATCAGCTCGCCGTCATGCGCGAAGATGGTGTAGGCATGCGCCATCTGGAACAGCGACACCGACAGGCCGTAGCCGTATGACATGGTGGCCTGCTCGATCGGGCGCCAGCTCTTGAACGGGCGCACGCGGCCGGCCACGGCGCCGGGGAAGCCGATCTTGGGCGCCTGGCCGAGGCCGATGCTGGTGTACATGTCCCACATCTCCTGCGGCTTCATCATCATCGCGATCTTGGTCGTGCCGATGTTGCTCGACTTCTGGATCACGCCGCTCACCGTCAGCGCCCCGTAGTTGTGGGTATCGCTGATGGTGGCGCCTTCGAAGTTGTACTTGCCGGTGGTGGTGATCACCGTGGACGGCGTCACGCGCTTGAGCTGCAGCGCCAGGCCGACCGTGATCGGCTTCATCATCGAGCCGGGCTCGAAGGTGTCGGTCAGCACACGGTTGCGCAGCTGCTCGCCGGACAGCCGGGTACGGTCGTTGGGGTTGTAGGTGGGCCAGTTGGCCAGCGCCAGCACTTCGCCGGTCTGGGCGTCGAGCACCACCGCGCTGGCGGCCTTGGCCTTGTGCTTTTCGACCACGGCCTTGAGCTCGTTGTAGGCCAGGTACTGGATCTTGGCGTCGATCGACAGCTGGATGTCCTCGCCGTCGCGCGGGGTCTTCAGCACGCCGACGTCCTCGACCACGCGGCCCAGGCGGTCCTTGATCACCTGGCGCGCGCCGGCCCGGCCGGCCAGGCCTGGCTCGCGCGCCAGCTCCACGCCTTCCTGGCCGCGGTCTTCCACGTTGGTGAAGCCGACGATGTGGGCCATCGCCTCGCCTTCCGGGTAGAAGCGCTTGTATTCGCGGGTCTGGTGGATGCCCTCGATCTTCAGCGCGGCGATCTTGTCGGCGACGTCAGGCAGCACCTGGCGCTTCAGGTAGACGAAGCCCTTGTCCTCGGACAGCTTCTTGCCCAGGTCTTTCTCGGACATGCCGAGCAACTTCGCCAGCTGGCGGATCTTGGCGGCCTCGACCTGGTTGGGCACGTCCTCGGGCACCGCCCAGACGGCCTTGACCGGCAGGCTGGTGGCCAGCACCAGGCCGTTGCGGTCCAGGATCTTGCCGCGCGTGGCCGGCAGCTCCAGCGTGCGCTGGAAGCGCTTCTTGCCCTCGGCCTCGTAGAACTGGTTGCCGGGGCCCTGGATCCAGGCCGCGCGCAGGGCCAGCGCGCCGAAGGCGGCGAACATCAGGAACACCACCAGCTTGGAGCGCCACATCGGCAGGCGCAGGCCCAGCACCGGGCTGGCCGAGAACTGGCCGCTGCGTGGGCGCGAGGCGGTGCCGTTGCGGTCACGGCGGGGCGGGTTGGGAC
>NZ_JBYSZI010000066.1:31813-33529 GCF_058787075.1 Cupriavidus sp. FW305-46 | reverse complement strand
CCCGCCCGTGCACTCCCCAGACTCCCGCATCTGGCGATCCGCCCCCGAGCAGCGCGCCTACGAAGACGCCCGCCGCCGCGTGCGCGCGCTGCGCTTCTTCTACATGCACGCCATGGTCTACGTGGCGGTCAATGCATTGCTGATCGGCCTCCATCTGGTGGGATCGCCGCATCGGCCGTGGTCCGGTGGGCCGCTCATGGGCTGGGGTATCGGCCTGGCGATACACGGCGTGATGACGTGGAGTCGCGTCGGCCTGCTCGGGCGGCAGTGGGAAGAGCGCAAGATCGCGCAATACATGGCGCAGGAACAGGTGCGCACGCTGTCGACGGAGAAGCAGCTGGTTGAAGCCCGCATGCGCCTGCTGCAGGCCCAGATCGAACCGCACTTCCTGTTCAACACCCTGGCCAACGTGGTGAGCCTGATCGAGCCCGCGCCGCAGAAGGCCACGCTGATGCTGGAGCATTTCATCGCCTACCTGCGCGCATCGCTTGCAGCCAGCCGCGCCACGCAAGGCACGGTGGCGCAGGAGGCCAAGCTGCTGCGTGACTATCTGGCGCTGATCCGGATCCGCATGGGGGACCGGCTGCATTACTCGGTCGATGTCGACCCCGAACTCGAATCGATGCCGCTGGCGCCGATGCTGCTGCAGCCCGTGGTCGAGAATGCGATCAAGCATGGGCTGGAGCCAAAGATCGAAGGCGGGCGGCTGCTGGTCCGGCTGGAGCGGCGCGGCCCGCGCATGCTGGCGACCATCGAGGACGATGGCATGGGCTTTCGCCCCTCGGCCGGCGCCGGGGTCGGGCTTTCTAACCTGCGTGAACGGCTGGCTGTGCTGTATGACGGTGACGCCCACGTACGCATTGAAGAACGCTCGCCCGGCACTGCCGTGCTGATCGAAATCCCGCTGCCGCGTACATCCTGAAACGGAGACGCCCATGACGCCCACCGCCCTGATTGCCGACGACGAAGAGCACCTGCGCGCATATCT
The DNA here is from genome assembly GCF_058787075.1 of Cupriavidus sp. FW305-46. NCBI lineage: Bacteria > Pseudomonadati > Pseudomonadota > Betaproteobacteria > Burkholderiales > Burkholderiaceae > Cupriavidus > Cupriavidus sp. FW305-46. The sequence continues at coordinate 32,541 of NZ_JBYSZI010000066.1, read as the reverse complement.
GCGCGGCAAGTTGCAACGCCTTTGGCCGGAGCTGCAGATCGTTGCCGAGGCGACCAACGGCATCGAAGCCGCCGACGCCATCGCACGGTTGTCGCCGAGCGTAGCCTTCCTCGACATCAAGATGCCCGGCCTGTCCGGCCTGGAGGTGGCGCAAGGGATTGAAACCGATACGCGGCTGGTGTTCGTCACGGCGTATGACGAATTCGCGCTCGATGCGTTCGAGCGCGCGGCCGTCGATTACCTGGTCAAGCCGGTCAGCGAGGAACGGCTCGGCCGCACCATCGAGCGGCTGCGCAAGGCGTTGCAGGAAGCGGCACCCTTGCCGGAACTGGCCCAGCTACTGAGCCAGCTCACACGCGCCCAGCCGCGCGCGGAAAGCGGCGGCCAGCTGCGCTGGGTACGCGCCAGCCGCGGCAATACCACCAGCCACGTGCCGATCCAGGAAGTGATGTACTTCCAGAGCGACGACAAGTACGTGGTCGTGCATACCCGCGATGGCGAGCACCTGATCCGCACGCCGCTGGCGGAGCTGATTGCCGGCCTCGATCCCGAGGTGTTCTGGCAGATCCACCGCTCGTCCATCGTCAACATGGAATACGTGGCCGGAACGCGCCGCGATGAGGCAGGGCGGCTCTTTGTCCGGATGCGCGACAGCGAAGCCGAACTGCCGGTATCGCGCGCGTACATGCACCGCTTCCGGCAGATGTAAGGCGGTCGGGGGGGGGGCC